>DATLUQ010000004.1 GCA_035533015.1 Gemmatimonadaceae bacterium
GTCGCGGTGAGCGCCTTCTCCGACACCGCGCGGCTGTAGCCGGTGCCGTCGGGGTCGATGAACACCATGTCGGTGAACGGCAGCCAGGTGTCCTGGTTGTCCACCATCTTGTAGGGCGGCGGCGGCAGCGCGCCGTTGTCCTGCAGCACGATCCGGCGCGGCCCGAAGCCGCCCACGTGCACCCAGATCGCCGGCTCTCCCGGCCCGCCATTGTATACGAAGGCGAGCGGACGCCGGGCCGCGCTCTGCTGGCCGTCCAGCGTGTAGGCCACAAAGAAGATGTGGGCCTCGGTCTTGCCCGTGGCATCCGGCACCGGCAGCCGTCCCGCCGTGGCCGTGTACGCGTAGGTCTGGCCGCCAACCTGAATCGAATGGTGCGTCACCACCGGTGGCGCGTCGGTGGTGCTCGGATCGAGGGGATGCCCTTGCGGGCCCGGGCCGCCGCGCCCGCGCCCCTGCGCGGCAAGCGGCATCGCCGCCAGCAACAGCATCGCAATCGAAGCCGTGGGCGGACGCATCCAGTGGCGAATGGTGGAATTCATGGCCCAGATGATGGAGCGTGGACACCAAAACGGCAAGGCGGTTTCGTTTGCCGGCCGTGTTGTCAGGGTCGGGCATCCTCCTTCTTCGAGTTCCACTGGTGGAACTGGTAGACACACGCACCTGGCAGGTGCGTGCTCGAACGAGCGTGCGGGTTCGAATCCCGCTCCGGGCACGGCCTCCCATCCCCGTCGACTCGACCACAGAAGGCCGATACCCTTCGACTGTCTCCCGGATGCACACGTAGTACCGAACGCCCGCCGCTCTTCGCGACGGGCGTTCTCATTTCTCCGGCATGGTCGGATCCACGATCCGATCCCAAACGCCTCCGTACGCCGCCAGCACCTGGGTCACGAAGCCGCCCTTCTTCTCCCCGCCCACGATCTCCCCGATGCGCGCCCTTGTCTCCGCCGCGGTCCCGGCCCGCTTCGCGGCCTTGAGCGTGTTCGAATACGCGGCCAACACGTCCGCCCCGGTGATCTCGTAACCGTAACCCTCCACCAGCCAGCGCAGCGCCAACAGCCCCGCCTCCACGGCGAACGCCGGGCGCTTCTCGGCCATGTCGCGCGCCGCGCGGGCCAGCGTCTTGGGGTCGGCCGGGCTCCGCGCCGCCAGCGCCAGCGCCTCGTCGTACAGCCCCGCGCTCTTCGCCGCCGCGAACCACTTGCCCTCGCTGCCGGGCGTGGTCGCCACCAGGTCGGCCAGGATCTGCCCCGCCGGCTTTGACGGATACTTCTTCTGCACCGCCCGGAACCTGGCGACATACGTCTGCCCGCCGGTCGCCGTGAGCGCGTACCGCCGGTACGCCTCCTCCGCGGACCCCGACGAGAGCAGGATCTCCTCGCACGCCGCGTCTATGTGGCCGTTCCCCCCATGCGGGTCTCGGCACCGCTCGGCGTACGCAATGGCCTCGGCCTTCCGCCCCTGCGCCACGAGCGCCTTCACCACCCACCGCTGCCAGTGCCAGATGATCCCCGGCGACCCGAGCCGCACCACGTCGTCGTACCGGCCGGCGCGGTACAGCGCGCTCAGGCACGCGCTCACCGGCTGCAGCGGCATGTGGCGGTATACGTCGCGCGGCGCGAGCGCCTCGCGTGCGTCGGGGAGCAGCCGGTCGGCCCACGCCGAGGCAACCTCGGCCGACGGGCAGAGATCGCCCCAGTAGTCGCCCAGCAGCTCGATGTACGGAATCTCGTCGGCCACGTACGCCACCCACAGCCGCTCCAGCCACTTGGCGTGCGCCTTGGCGCTTGCGCCGGCGCCGCCGATCAACGGCGCAAGCTCGGCGATCGCGTCGTTCACCGCGCCGCCGATGGCCCCCGACGAGCTGTCCACGCGCTCCAGAGCGCCGGATACGCGTTCCAGAAAGCTCACCGCGCCCTCGGCGGCCAGCGCCCGATCCGTGCGCGCCACCTTCCGGATCTCGGCCACGGCCTGGTCCACGCGCTCGATGGCGGGATGCGACCGCCAGCCGAACGCGCCGCGGCGGAATCGGGACTTGAACTGCCACTTGTGCGGCGTGCGGTCCGCGCCGTCGGAGCGGGTCAAGGAGGGCCTCCGGTGATCCGGAGGATTATACCCCGCCGAATCGCCGGCCGCAGTTCAGGCGCACCCGCTCTGACTCGGCGGTTCATTCGCCCTGGACTGTCACACACCTGCCGGGTGCACCCGTAGTCCCGGACGCCCGCCGCGCCAGCCCGGCCGGTAGACACGTGCACTTGGCAAGTGCACGCTCGAAAGGGCGTGCGGGTTCGAGTCCCGCTCCGGGCACGGCTCCCCACCCACCCACATATTGACTCGGCGGCTCGTTCGTCCTATGCTTTCAATCACTTGCCAAGTGCACACGTTGTACGGAACGCCCGCCGCTTCTCGCGGCGGGCGTTCCGTTTTCCGGACCCCCTGCCTCGGCCTCCGTCTTGACATCCTCTTCCCCGCGCGACACCGTCGAGCCGGCTCCCCCCGCCGCCTAACCAGGAGACAGTCGAATGAGCACGTCGCGATCGCGATTCGCTTCGCGGGGGGCTGCGCTTGTCCTCGCGTCGTTGGCCATGGTCTGGACCCCCGCCGCCGCACGCGCGCAGCGCGGACGCGGAGCGGCCGCCGAGTCGCAGGGGCCGCTGGGCGAGATGAGTTGGCGCTTCGTTGGTCCGTACGGGAATCGCGCGGCCGCCGCGGCGGGCGTGGCGGGCAACCCGGCCATCATGTACGTGGGCGCCGCCTCGGGCGGCATATGGAAAACCGAAAACGGCGGCGTCAACTGGCAACCGGTGTTCGACCACGAAGACGTCTCCGCCGTGGGCGCGCTCGCGGTGTCGCAGTCCAATCCCAACGTGGTCTGGGCCGGCACCGGCGAGACCTGGCTCATCCGCCCGTACTACCCCATGGGCGACGGCGTCTACAAGTCCACCGACGGCGGCGCGCACTGGCAGCACATGGGCCTCGACGCCACCGGTCACATCGGACGCATCGTGATCGACCCGCACGACCCGCAGCGCGTGTTCGTCTGCGCCCTGGGTCAGCTCTTCAAGGCCCAGCCAGAGCGCGGCGTCTACCGCACGCTCGACGGCGGCAAAACCTGGAAGCTGGTGCTGGGCCCCAACGCCGACACCGGGTGCAACGACCTGGCCATGGACCCCGCCGATCCCAACACGCTGCTCGCCGGCATGTGGCAGGTGCGCGTGTATCCGTGGAATCTCGACAGCGGCGGACCCGACGGCGGCCTGTACGTGAGCCGAGACGGCGGCGGCACGTGGACCCAGCTCTCGGGCCACGGGCTGCCGAGGGCGCCGCACGTCGTGGGCAAGGTGGCCGTGGCCATCGCGCAGAGCCTGCCCACCCGCTGGTACGCCCTGGTGCAGGACAGCCAGCCCACGCTCTACCGCTCGAACGACGCGGGCGTTTCGTGGACCATGGTGAGCCACGACCACATGATGCTCCAGCGCGACTCGTACTACGTCAACTTCGGCGTGTCCACCACCGATCCCGACCGCCTGTACTTCGTGAGCCCCAACTACACCATCTCGCTGGACGGCGGCAAGACCTTTCTGCGCCCCGGCGGCGAGAACGGCTTTGGCTCCGCCGGCGGCGACAACCACGACATCTGGATCGATCCCGAAAATTCGAACCGCATCCTGGTGGCCAACGACGCCGGGCTCTCGGTGAGCCTCGACGGCAGCCGCTCGTTCGAGCATATCCGGCTGCCCATCGCGCAGGTGTATCACGTCACCACCGACGACAAGATTCCGTATGACATCTACGGCAACCTACAGGACGCGTCGTCGTTCATGGGGCCCAGCAACACCCTGTCGGGGCGCGGCTTCTTCGGCGGCGGCATCCAGGCGGGCGACTTCAAGTCGGTGGGCGGCTGCGAGAGCGGATTCGCCACGCCAGATCCCACCGATCCGGACGTCATCTGGTCGGGGTGCTACGAGGGCGTGATCACCCGCATGAACCTCAAGGACGGCCAGGTCCGCGACGTCAGCCCCTGGCCCGACGTGGCCGACGGCTGGGCGCCGCGCGACGTGAAGTACCGGTGGGACTGGACGATCCCACTCGCCATCTCGCCCTTCGACCACAATCGCGTGTACGTGGGCAGTCAGTACGTGCACGAGACCACCGACGGTGGCCAGAGCTGGAAGACGATCAGCCCCGACCTCACGCTCGACGATCCGGCGCACGAGGGGAACTCGGGCGGCATCACCCACGACAACCTCTACACCTACGACGCCGCGCTCATCTTCTCCATCGCCGAGTCGCCCGTGAAGCAGGGCGTGATCTGGGCCGGCACCAACGACGGACAGGTGAGCCTCACCCGCGACGGCGGCGCGCACTGGACCAACGTCACGAAGAACATCTCCGGCCTCGCGCCCATGGGCACGATCTGGAACATCGAGCCGTCGCCCTTCGACGCCGGCACGGCCTACATCACGGTGAACCGCGAGCAGATGGGGGACTACGACGCCTACGCCTACAAGACGGCCGACTACGGCCGGTCGTGGACGATGATCAGCGCCGGCATCCCCAAAGGCTACAACAGTTCGGCGCACTGCATCATCGAAGATCCGGTGCGCAAGGGGATGCTGTACCTGGGTACCGACAACGCGATATACGTGAGTTGGAATGACGGCGGGAGCTGGACGACGCTCAATCAGAACCTGCCGCCGGCGCCGGTGTACTGGATCACCGTGCAGCCGCGGTTCAACGACCTGGTGGTCGCCACCTACGGCCGTGGCGACTGGATCATGGACGACATCACCGCCCTGCGTCAGTATGATCCCGGCGCGACGGCGGCGGCGCTCTATCCCCTGCGGGCGGCGTACCGCTTCCGGCAGAAGGGCGACGGGCGGCTCAGCGAGCCAGGCGCCCGCGTCGTGGGCCAGAACCCGCCCTACGGCGCCGACATCAACTTCTATCTCCCCGAAGCCGGTCCGGCCACCATCACCGTGGCCGGTGCCGACGGCAAGACCGTCAACACGCTGCACGTGCGCGGCATCAAGGGATTGAACCGCGCCTGGTGGGACCTGCGCTACCCCAACGGCAGCATGCCGCACATGCTGGTGCCGCCGCCCGACGCGCCCTGGGTGCCCAACGGCCCGGCTGGATACCACATCCTCACGGGCATCATGATTCCCGGCACCGTGACCGGTCCCCGCGTGACGCCCGGCAGTTACACGGTGAAGCTCGACGCCGGCGGCGCGATCGAGTCGCAGACCCTCCACGTGCTGGCCGACCCGGCGTCGCTGGGCACCGCGGCCACCATGCAGGCGCAGCTCGAGTTCAAGCAGGGGCTCGAGCGCGAGATCGACACCGTGTCGAACATGATCGAGCACCTGGAGTGGGTGCGCAAGCAGCTCGCCGACGTCGAGATGCGCTACCGCGGCGATGCGTCGCACCGCGACGTGGTGGCCGAGTCGCGCCGGCTGGCCGATCAGGCCATCGCCGTCGAGGGCAAGCTGATCGACGTCCATCTCACCGACGGCAACGAGGATCTCAACCGCTTTCCCAGCCAGCTCTACCAGAAGCTGACCGCGCTCTACGACAAGGACGAAGCCGACCTGGGGCCCACCGCCGGCGACGTTGCCGTCAACGATTACTTCAAGACGTGGATGGCGTCGTCCCGGGCGTCGCTGGACGCGTTCACGAGCAAGACGGTGCCGGCGTTCAACGCCAGGCTCAAATCGGAGGGGGTGGAGGTGGGGATCCGGCCGTAGGGTGGGATCGAGGCGGGCGGCCTCCCATTGACTCGGCTGCCCGGCCGAGCATATGCTCGGCTATCCCCCGCGATGCGGCGGGATGAGGCGGAGCGCAGCACAACGGTGATGGCGTTCCGCTCGCGGCGTGTATGCTCGGCACGTGCTCGCGAGACACCCCTTGCCGAGGAAGGACCGGCGATGCGCATGGCGCCAACCACCAAACAGTGGACGCTCGAGGAGCTCCACAGCCTGCCGGACGACGGCAACAAGTACGAGATCATCGACGGAGAGCTGTTCGTGACGCCGCCGCCGAACGCGGATCACGAGACGATTCTCGCCCGGCTCACCCGACTGCTCGAACCGTTCGTCGCCGCGCAGGAGCTCGGATTCGTCTACCATCCGCGCGCCGTGCTGCGGATCGCCGGGTCCGAGGTCGAGCCCGACCTGATGGTGCGCCGGCCCCCCGCGCGGAAGGGTACGGACTGGAGCGACCTGCCGCTCCCCATCCTGATCGTCGAGGTGCTGTCTCCGTCCACCCGCCGTCGCGACCGCCGGCACAAGCGCGACTTCTACCTGGCGCAGGGAATTCCGGAATACTGGATCGTGGATCCGGAACGCGAGGCGGTCACCGTGGTGCGGCCGGATCACGACGACCGGACGGTGGACGACGCGCTGGTCTGGCATCCGGCGAGCGCGCGCGAGGCGCTGACGATCACGGTGCGCGAGATCTTCGGCTGAGCTTCGAACCGGGCGGCCGAGGATCAGCTTGGGTCGAATCGCGCCCATTCCCGCCGGCTCCATCCCGGGCCAGATTCGACCCATGCCGGGCCCACGTCGCCGTCCCCCTGATCTGCTCGACCGCGCCATCCAACGCATCAGGTTGGCCTCGCGGTCCCTTCGCCACGCCCCCGGCTTCTTCGTCGCGGCGGCCCTGACCCTGGCCCTTGGCATCGGCCTGGCCACCGCCGTCTTCACTGTCGCCGACGCCATGGCGCTGCGGCGGCTCCCGGTGCACGACCAGAACCATATAGTAGTGCTCTGGGGGCGCAGCCTCGACGGCCGGTTCGACAACTATCCGGTGGACGACGCGGCGGATTTCGCGCGGCGATCCCGCGCGTTGCGCCAGACCGCATACTTCGCCTGGTTCGGCGCGGCGCCGATTCCCATCCGCGAGGGAGACCGCGTCGCCCGCCTCCGCCGCGCCCTCGTCTCGGGCAACTTCTTCGACGTGCTTGGCGCCCGCGCCACGCTGGGCCGAGCATTGCGCCCTGCCGACGACTCGCCCGGCGCGGCGCCCGTGGCCGTCTTGAGCTACGACGCGTGGCAGCAGCGATACGGCGGCGATCCGCACATCCTGGGTCGCTCGCTCGCGCTCTACGACGGCGTCCATACGTATACGATAATTGGCGTGATGCCACGGGGCCTCGAGTATCCGGCCGGCACCGAGTTCTGGGCGCCGATCGCGCCGTCGCTGCCGCCGTCGGTGGTGAAGCTCATCGGCTTCGACGTGGTCGGCCGGCTCGCCCCCGGTGCAACGCCAGCCGACGCGGCGGACCAGCTCTCGACTTACTTCGCC
>DATLUQ010000005.1 GCA_035533015.1 Gemmatimonadaceae bacterium
GGCCCAGGACGCACGCCGGCGTATCGCATCCTTCTTCTATGAGCACCTCCGCTCGTAAGGACTGAGCGTCTCCTTCAGCGATTAGCGGAGGCTCGACGAGCGGGGCCGGCGGGATCGGTTGCAGTGGGCGCAGCCGGCGCGGAGGTTGTCGGGGTGGTCGGTGCCGACCTGGATGACGGGGAGGATGTGGTCGACGTCGGTGGCGGGCTTGGCGAGCGCGCGGGTGCGCAGCCGACCGAGCGGCGTGTCGGCACCCTGCCCGGCGCTGCTGATCACGAGCAGCTTGGACCCTCGCCGTTTCGCGAGCGCGGTCAAGACCGCGAGATAGACCTGATCGTTGGGGTGGGCGTGGAGTTCGTCGACGATCGCGAGCGAGGGAGTGAGGCCGTGCAGTGGGCGGGGTCGGGGCACCAGCGGATCTCGAGGTGGCGGTCGACCAGGTTGGGGGGCTCGAGTTCGCGCGCGAATCGGGCTGCCTGTTCGTAGAGGATGCGTGCCTGCTCGCGGGACGCGTTCAACGATGCGCGCCGGCCCCAAGCAGGAATGCTCGTCGACCGCAACCCGTTCGCGGGCCTCGGGCTGCGCCGGTCGAAGGGCCGCAAGAACTTGCAGCGACCCGACCAAGCGACGGTCGCGCGCATGCTCCAGGCGGCAGACGCGCTCACGCCGCCCTCGTTCGCCGCCTACCTGCTCACCGCCTGCTACTCCGCAGCGCGTCCTGGGGAGTTGGACGCGTTGCAGTTGACCGACCTCGACTTCCAGGCCGAGGAAGTCCGCATCGAGCGGCAGTGGAGCGCGAAGTTGGCGGCGATCACGCCGCCGAAACACGGAAGCATCCGCACGATTGCGATGACCGAGCCGGTACGCGAGCGCCTGCTCGCGTTGCCGCGCGAGAGCGAATGGGTGTTCACCACGATCCGAGGCAACCACTACACGGCCAGCACTCGCAACCACCACTGGAACCGCGTCCGCGCGAGCGTCGGCATCGGCAACGTCTCCCTCTACCTGACGACCCGCCACTTCTACGGCTGGTACGCCCTGAACGTGCTGGACCTCCCCGCGCATGTGATCGCGCTGCAACTCGGCCACACCGACGGTGGGCGGCTCGTGCGTGAGTTGTACGGCCACCCCGATGCGGCGATCGCCCGCGAGCGCACCCGCGAGGCGTTCCGCTCGATCTCACCCGTCAAGCCGCTAGTCACGAAACTAGTCACGGCGGCATGAAACGTCCGCGCTGGCGGACTTCCGTACCTCTCATCCGCATTCCACCGGGCCGGTCGGACAACCCCGCCCGGCCAACCAGCACCGACTCTGACAGTGACAGCACTCAGGCACCCCGGCCGCACGCCGCGCGCCGCTCACGAAGGCAACGAGGCGGGGCGGCCGCGCTGGTGCCGTCCCCGCCGCGCGATGCACGTGAGCTTGCCCGACGCTGGCACCCAGGGGCGCTGAGGCCGCCGCCGCGCAGGCAGATCAGGTGCTCGTGGCGGCTAGAAGTTCCGCCTCGGACGGCGTGCGCCGAGCGTGTCGGAAGCCGAGTCCGACGAGGATCGCCATGATGAAGGCCAGGCAGAACGATGCGATCGCCGCCCATAGGAGGACGTTCCCCATCTGCGAGAACCCGTAGGCCTCCAGCAGGAGCCCACGCAGCGTCGTCCCCTGGAACGAGGTCTGCTCAAGCGCCGCCAGTTGCGTGTTCTTCGGGGCCGCGCGCGCGGCCGTACTGATCTTCGCGTACACGCCGCCATACGGCATCTCGGAAAGGTGAACGGCGATGAAGTGATCCGCCCAGGCCTCCGCCTGAGCGCCGGTGAGCAACTGCTGACCGGCGTACTGCGACACCGACGGAATCATTGCCGGCGTGATTTCGCTACCGGCCACCGGGTGTGCGAACGCCGCCTTGGGCGGGAAGAAGATCTGCTGTTCAGCCAACTGGTTGTGGACGTTGGAGTCCACGTAGCTGTTACCCCACAGCGTCAGCGCCCCAGCGACGATCAGGACCACCACGACGACCAGCCCGACACCGCTGGCCAAAATGTCAAACACCCTGCGACGCATCGCCTCACTCCTTCGGGAAATTGCTAGGGGCCGGTGCTTCACGACTCACGGCCGATGCGCTCCGGACCTGACCAGGATCGAACACCGGCGCGGGCGGCCCAACCGGACGACGCCACAGAGGCGCTACGTAGTTATCACCCTCTCGCGACACGCGACGGC
>DATLUQ010000006.1 GCA_035533015.1 Gemmatimonadaceae bacterium
CGGCCATGAGCAACGCGGAGGCGCGGCGCAGCTCCGCCGGAGAGGCGGCCTGACTCGGCGCTGCTGCTGGCGGCGTGGGGGGAAGTGGCTGGCGGCCTGCGGCCGCCTGCCGCTATTATGAAAGAACGCCGCCGCAGAGCGCCGCGACGTTAGCCGAACCATCGGAGCTTGATTGAACATCAACTGCCGGTGTCATCGATGACTTCAGTCGAGCGTTCCTCCGGTCTCTCCCGCGCGATCCGGTGGCGGATCACGCTTGGCCTGATCGTTGCCGGTGCGCTGGCCGGTGCCATGGTCGGCGTGGGCATCACCGTGCTGGGGAAGATCGTGGCGGGGGCGCCGCCCGCCGACGCCGCAAACTACCGGTGGAACGCCACGGTCTTCGGAGTGCTCGGTGCGTGTGTTGGACCGCTGGTGACGTGGTCGGCGCTCCGGCGAGTCCCGCTCTGGCGCACGATCACGGAGCCGCTTGTCGGTGCGTTGGTGGGGGCGGGGATCGGAACGCTGCTGGGTTCGGGCGTGTTATTCCTGCTCCTGACGCCGCTGGGCGCGGGTGCAGCAGTGCTGCGACTCGAGCGCCGGCACCGTGGCCGGGCGCTTCCACCGGGGTAGTGCGTAGGCGCGGGCCGGCTAACGAGGCACGGCTGCTGGCGGCGGGGGCTTCGGAGGCGGCTTGCTCGCTATGCTCGCATGCCGCAATCAATACGGGAACTACAGAAGGGAAACCTTGCTCTGGACACCCCGGCAAACACCAAATGAGACCGACTACCCAAGGTGTGCCCTGACGGCGACCTGGTCAGCGAGCCAGATGAGGACTGCGGCTGCAAATCGTGCATGGCCAGAAAGCGAGAGGCCAAAGGGGCGGTCTGCAAGCCATGCCGTTAGAGGACACGCAGCTCTGCCGGAGCACGGAGCGAACCAGCCATTCGTCAGCAGCCAAGGCCCTCTCTCGATCAATAGGATCGGACCTCCTCCGTCTGCGAGCGTCGTCCATGCCCAGGCCGCGATCAGTCCTGAGTTGTGGCCATCCACCTTGCTCTCTGTTCGGTAGAGGATTGCACACTAGCGTTCCGGGCCATGAAGCTGGCCTCCCCTGGGTACAGGCGGCATGTGGGCGCCACGCTCGGTGCCCTGTTCAGCGACTCATCAGCCGGCCCGCGAATGGCGGGCGCGATCTGCAAGGCGAAGGACGGGGATCAGCGCACCCACCTGCCCTTGGTATTCAGCGTAGGGAGAACCGAGAGATTGAACGAGCATCTGGTCCTCAACCTTGATGCGATACGCATAGGCCGCAGAAGTCGCTACGAGAGACGCTGCAAGAGTCACGATGTTTCCCGAGGCCAATGCAAGTCCATTCAGGCAGAGAAGAGACCCCAGGTAACCGGGATGGCGTACCCCACGATACGGTCCCCCGCGCTCGATCGAGTGCTGGTCTTGAACGAGCAGGGTTCTGGTGTAGCGCTCACGTCGTGTGAGGACTGACCACAGCCGAATGCAGAGACCGACAGCGCCCAGCGCTATACCAATCCAGGCGACGAGAGGAAGTCCAGGTAGCGCAGCCGGCGGAAACCAGTTGGAGACCCTATGGGAAGTGCCGGGGGAGATGGCCTTCATGGAGAGGGCAAATCCGAGGACTGGGACGGCGGCCACTGAGACGGCCAGGGTGCTCCTTCGGTCCGAGGCGCCGGTCCGATGGGCGCGGGCGCGCGCACCAAAGCGGATTTCGGACTGCACGGCGTACAGGAGGAGCACGAAGAGCCCGCCAATCCCGTAAGGCGGTCGTGCGGTGAAGCGTGAGATCCATTCAGCCATTCGCTCTCCACGATCGCAACTCAGACGGCTAACGCCGCGGCAGCAGCGTCTTGATGTTTCCACGCAGCTCCGGACGACGTAGCCTCTGATCATCCAAGTGATGGAGTTGGAGTCTCGACAACCTCAAGGCAATGCCGGGCAGCGGCGCATTCATGCCCGTGAATGCCGACGCCGGCCAGAGCGCGACGGTGGCCGTGATGCGCGGTTTCGCTTCGGTCGCCTTGCCCGGCCGGCGAAAGCCGGGGCGCCTCGGCGCGGGGTGGGCGCTGCTCCAGGTTTCGGTCGCGGTGGGTTGCGGGCAGCTTCCGCCGGCCCTATCGTCCCTCCGCGGCAGGAGGCCGTATGGACCCAGGCTTCGATTCCCTCATGCGGCGCGCCGAGCACGCGGATCCGGGCGCGGCAGACGAGCTGTTCGCGCTCCTCTACCGCGAGCTGCATGATCTTGCCGAGCGCAACCTGCGGCGCGCCGGCGCTCCGCCCACGCTGGGCCCCACCACGCTGCTGCACGAGGCCTACCTCAACATCGCAGAGCGCGGCGGCGTGGCCTTCCCCGATCGCGGCCGGTTCCTGGCCTACGCATCGCGCGCCATGCGTGGGTTGGTGATCGACTATGCCCGGCGGCGCCGGGCGCGAAAACGGGGACGCGAACTCGAAATAACGTTGACCGACGAGATCGGGTCGGCGGCCGGCACGCTGGCGGACGCAGACGAATTGCAGCGACTCGGCGACGCGCTGGACGAGCTGGCCATCCTCGAGCCGGCGTTGGCGGAACTCGTGGACATGCATTTCTTCAGCGGGTTCGCATTCGCCGAGATCGCCGGCGTTCGCGGCGTTTCCGAGCGCACGGTGCAGCGCGACTGGCGCAAGGCCCGGCTGCTGCTGCATCGCACGCTGCTCGACGGGGACGACGTGGCCGTCGTCTAGCGCGGGAGGCCGGCGAGCAGCGCGCGCGCCTCCCGCGTGCGCGGGTGCCCGGCCCCGACGCCGGCCGTGAGCGCCATCACGGCCTGCGTCAGGCTGGCGCGCGCACGGGCGGTGTCGCCGGCGGCCAGGAGTGCCCTCGCCTCGACCAGTCGCGCTTCGCCCACGTAGGCGCTGCGCGTGGCGGTGAGTGAATCCACGGAGGCGAGGGCGAGCGCGGCGCGGGCATAGCCGAGTGCGCTGTCGGGTGGGCTCACCTCGGCCGCCACGATGAGGCCGGCGCGCATCAGATCGCGCCGGTGGCCCTGGAAGTACCCGTTGTCGCGGAGCATGGCGACGACCTTCGCGCGGGCGGCGGCGGTGTCGCCCTCGGCCCGCGCGAGCAGCGCTTCGAGCATGCGGTAGTCCACGATCTCGTCGTCGCTGCTGCGCAGCGCCCGGGTCGTGCTGATCGGCCGGAAGCGGGCCATGGTGCGCCGAGCGGCGGGAAGATCGCCGGCGGCGATCTCCGCCTCCCCGAGACCGAACAGCGCGCGGCCCTCCCAGTAGGTATTGTGGTCCGCAACGGCCTGATCGGCGAGCACGCCGAAGTACTTCCGCGCCGAGTCCAGGTTTCCTCCGAACAGCGCCGCGCGCGCGTAGTGGATGAGCGCCTGGACCGGCAGGCGCCCGGTCGTATCGGCCTGACGCATCCGGCGCAGGACGTCGTAGAGCAAGGCGCTGGCTTGGACGTTCTCGCCCAGCTCGACATACACCAGCGCCATGTCGTGTTGGATGATGGTTCGAGCCACCGTTCCGCCGTGGCCGGTGGTGTCCATCAGGGCGGCGGCCCGCTTGGACACGGCGATGGACTCGCGCGGCCGTCCCGCGCGGTCGAGAGTGTAGGCGAGCGTGCTCAGCAGACCGGCGTACGCCACGTCGTCGACGTGGCCGAGGCGGCCGCGGACGGCGATGGCCCGGGTGATTGCGGAATCGGCGGCCTTCCAATTTCCGAGTTCGTTCTCGAGGTCGGCCCGATAGCCGAGACAGGTGGCCTCGACGTCGGGGTCGGGCGCGGCCGTGAGGAGCGAGTCCACGCCGGCGAATGCGCGGCGCGCCTCGTCGTAGCGTCCCTCGGTGCGCAGGTTGTCCGCCGCGGCGCACCGCGCGGCGGCGAGATCAGAAGAATCGTATGCGGCCGCGGCGAGGCCCCGGGCCCTGTCCAGCACGGCGCCCCGCACCTTGCTGTCGCCCAGCTCGGCGTACCGATCCGAGAGCTGCACGAGGAGCCCGGCCAGGAATCGCGGGTCCTGGGAGTACTGGCGTTCGAGCATTTCGCGCCCGCGGTCCAGGATCTCGCGCATCGTCATCGGCCGGTCCCCGAGTTGCGACATGAGCAGAGACTGAAAGGCAATCTGCGCGTCGGCACGAGCGCCGGCGAATACGGCGGCGTCGCGTTCGCGGTGGGCCGCCGCCGTCTGCCGGAGCGCGAACAGCGTGATCGCCGACAGCGCAGCGCCGATGGTGACGAAGCCGGCCACACCCACGCGATGCCGGAGGACGAATTTGCGCGCGCGGTACGCGACGGAATCCCGGCGCGCGCTCACCGGCTCGCGGCGCAGGTAGCGCGCGAGGTCGTCGGCGAGCGCGACAACGGTCTGGTAGCGCTCGCCGGGTTCCTTGCGCAGCGCCTTGGCGAGGATGGTGTCGAGGTCGTCCATGCCGAGCCGCGCCGGTTCCACGTCGAACAGGGCGCGGATCGCATCGGCCGGAGTGCGGCATCCCTCGGCCGTGGGGTGCCGCCCGGAAAGCAGGAGATAGAGGAGCACGCCTGACGCGTAAACGTCGGTGGCGGTGGTGACCGCGTCGCCCCGCACCTGTTCCGGTGCGGCGAAGAGCGGCGTGAGCGCGCCCGCGCCGTCGGCCGTGAGCGCGGAGTGCGCGCCGCTCCCGTCGGCATCGAGCAGCTTGGCGATGCCGAAATCGAGCAGCTTCACCGTGCCGTCGTGCGCGACGAGAATGTTCGACGGCTTGAGATCGCGGTGGACGACGAGATTCGCGTGCGCGTGGCCCACCGCGGCGAGGACCTGGAGGACCAGGTGGATGCGCTGCTCGCGCGAGAGATGATGGGCGTCGGCCCACGCATCGATCGGTTCGCCGTCCACGTGCTCGAGCACGAGATACGGCTGCCCGCTCGGGCCCACGCCCGCGTCGAGGAGCCGAGCGATCCCCGGGTGGGCGAGTCGCGCGAGCACCGTGCCCTCGCGTCGAAACCGCTCCTGACCGGTAGCGCTGAGGAGGGAGAGATTGAGCAGCTTGACAGCGGCAAGCCCTTCGAAACGGCCGTCGGTTCGGCGGGCGAGCCAGACGGAGCCCATGCCCCCGTGCCCCAATGGGCGCTCGATGGTCCACGCGCCCAACTCGAGTCCGGCGACCGACACCTCGAGCGGACCGGACAGGAATCCGCTGTGATCGGCCGCGGCCTCGCCCGAGAGGACCGCGGTCAACTCGGCCGCAAGCTCCGGGGACTCCGAGCGAAGCGTGTGCAGCCACGCCTCGCGCTCGGCGTCGGACAACTCCAGCGCGCGATCGAGGAGCGGCGAGAGAGCGCGCCAGCGCTCGGGGTCGAGAGAGGGCATGAGCAGCGGGATGGAATCGCCCAAGCATAGGGCGTCTGCGGAGTTCCGCAACCGGCGGGGCCGGATTCGGGTGGCGTGTCGGGTTCGGCGGGCGAATTGCGATCTAAGAGGTGAAGGGCTCGCGGCAGCGGCGACGGGGCGGGGCGGCCCGCCGCCGCATGGCGCGCGAAGAGGAACCGCACCGGAGGTGGCGATGGACCGCAGAAGCACGAGAACGATTGCCGCGGCGCTGGTCGCCGCACTGGCGGCGTGCGATGCGCCGCGCCCGGTTGCACCCGCGGCGCCGCCGATTGCCGCGTCACGCGATCGCGATGGCGGGGATGCCGACACGCTGGCGCGCACCGTGCGCTTGCTGGCTGCGGCGCGCGGCATCGTGCCGCTCCCGCAGCCGCCGCGAATTCCGCCGGCGCTGGTGCGTCTGGGTCGCGCACTCGCGTTCGATCGCATCCTGAGCGGGAATCGTGACATCGCCTGCATGACCTGCCACGCCGCGTCGTACGCGACCGGCGACGGGAAGAGCCTGTCCATCGGACAGGGTGGCGTCGGGCTGGGCCCGACGCGCTATCACCCGAAGGGAATCTTCATTCCGCGCAACGCGCCCCCGCTGTTCAACCTGTTCGGGATGAAGCATCTGTTCTGGGATGGGCGCGTGGAGGTGGACAGCCAGGGGCACCTCCACACGCCGGCCGGGGCGCAACTCACGCCGCAAATGGCGCGCGTACTCCGGTACGGTCCGGTGTCGGCGATCGGGATGTTTCCGGTGACGGTGCGCGCCGAGATGCGCGGCGACGGCGGCAACGAGTTGGCGGCGCTGGGCGACGACGACTACACCGGTATCTGGAACGGGCTCATGAAGCGACTCGGCCGGATTCCCGAATACCGCGCGATGTTCGAGGCCGCGTATCCGGGCGAGCGGTTCGACCGGATGAACTTCGCGTACGCGTCGAACGCCATCGGCGCCTTCATCGTGGATCAGTTGACGCTCGAGGATACGCCGTGGGATGGATTTCTCGCCGGGCACGACGACGCGCTCAGCCCGCGGCAGCTCCAGGGGGCAGAGACGTTCCTCACACTCAAGTGCTCGCTGTGCCACAACGGTGCGACGCTCAGCGATCAGCAGTTCCATGACGTGGCCGTGGCGCAGATCGGACCGGGCGAGGGGGACGGCGTCGGCGGGCACGACGACTTCGGCCGGTTTCGCGTGACGCACAACCAGGACGACCTGTACCGCTTCCGGACCACGCCGCTGCGGAACGTGGAACTCACCGGCCCGTACGGGCACGACGGCGCCATCGTGGATCTGCGCAGCTTCATCGCGCACTACAGTGAGTCGGACGTGAAGCTCACCTCGTACGATCCCAGCCAGCTCGAGCCGCTGCTCCGGAATACCCTGGTGCAGAATGAGAGCCAGGTGATTGCGGCACGGGACACACTGATCCTGGGGGTCGTGCTCACGGACGACTTGGTGAGCAAGCTCGTGGACTACATGAGCGCGCTCACCGATCCGCGGGCCGCCCATCTCGACCGGCTGGCGCCGGTACGGGTGCCGAGTGGGCTGCCGGTGGATCGGTAGCGAGACGCGGCGGGAGACGGGCAGGACGGGCGCAGCCGGCGAGCCAGGCCCGCCGGCCACGGGGTTGCTCCCGCGGCCGGCGCCTTGGCCCGCAGTTCGGAGCGGTTAGCGGCTGCCTCGGAGGTTCCTCCCGGATTTCTCGGAGCGGGCGCTACGGCCAATCCAGCCAGTCGGTCACGTCGAACGCCTGAGAAAGCTGGACCGCCAGTGCATGGCCCCCGGGGCGAACGAAGGAGCAATTCGCCGGGTTCACTTGCCACTGGTCCCAGCGATACGACGCCTTCACGATCGTCGACGCCGAGACGCGGTACCCGAACCCGGCTTCGGTGTCGCGACAGTCGGCGAGCCTAGCGACGTCGTATCACGCGCGCCGAATCTGTGGAAGGCGCACGAGGACGCGCCGCCCCGAGGGCCGATGGCAAACGAGGGCCGTGTCGTCCCGGATCGGGAACGTGTGGGGCAACGGCCACGCGCCACCCGCCCCACCACAACGCTCAACGGCATCACTCGTCAGCGTCGGATCCGGTCCCCGGTGAAACACGCCGGGCGCTGGCGGCCGTGGAACCGAAATCAGAAGGCGCGAGTACGTCGTCAGGGCCCCGTGATGCTGGTTCTCCCAACCCGGAGCATGGACCAATGCGAACAGGTACCGCCATGCTTGCCACCCTTGGTGTCGTCCTCGGCATCGGCTGCTCGAGCGGCGCGCCGACCGGCCCGCACAACCTCAAGGCCGACCTCCCCGGCGTCTGGGCACAATCGTTCCCCTTGCCGGCCGGGTCCTCTCGCGTGTTGTCGCTGTCCGTCCAGGATACGACCGTGACGGGCACGGGCACGTACACTGCCGAGGCCATGCAGGGCGGCACGCTCACCGTGGCGGGATTCATCACTGGCCCCTACGTCAACTTCGACATCACGGAGAGCCCAGGGGGCGTGTACCACTTCACCGGCCAATTGGCCGGAACTGACACGCTCGCCGGCAGCCTGTGGACGACCTCCGACCCGGTGCCGGTGACGTTCGCCCGCGTGTCGCGGTAACCTGATGCGCCCGCGACCTGGAGCCCGACAAATCCCTTACATGCCCGCCACGGACTTCCGGGAACGCGAATCGCCGACCGCGCATTCACATGACGTTGCCCCGGACTCGCCGGAGTACGCACAGTCGTCTGCCTCCGCGACAGCGCAACGCTGTATGCCCCTACCGCTCGGTGAGTGACGCATGTTGATGGCCGTTTCAGCTCTGGCATTGATGTTGGCCGCCTCGCCGCCGGATACGACTCCCGCCGCGGGGCACAACGTACCAGACTCGATTCCCCGATCGATCGTGGACACCGTGCACCGGCGTCCGCGCGCTGTCGAGGTGAGTGATGCCTACTATACCCGTCTGCAGATCCATCAGTGGTCAGCGTAT
Organism: Gemmatimonadaceae bacterium; assembly: GCA_035533015.1. Taxonomy (NCBI): domain Bacteria; kingdom Pseudomonadati; phylum Gemmatimonadota; class Gemmatimonadia; order Gemmatimonadales; family Gemmatimonadaceae; species Gemmatimonadaceae bacterium. The sequence goes on from DATLUQ010000006.1 coordinate 8,333, forward strand.
TCCATCATTCCGCTGTTTGCCTTCCAGTATGTCGCTGGGAACCGCCTCTTCAACGATCCGGCGGCCGCTCCCACGTGGGCCAAGACCGGACACCGTGTGGGCGCGACCTTGCTGGCCACGGCATTCACCGTAAGCACGGTCACCGGACTCTGGAACCTCTGGGATTCGCGCAGCGTTCCGGAGAACAGAGCACTGCGTTACGTGCACGCGCTGTCGATGCTCGCCGCCGACGGGGCCTTCACCTACGCGGGCTCGACCCTGGCCACGCAGGCTCAGAACAGCCTCGCCAAGCGGCGAGAACATCGCACCGTGACTCTGGCGGCGATGGGCGTGACGTTGGCCAGTGCCCTCATGATGAAGATCTGGAATGCCCATTGACCGCCGCGCAACGCCCGACGCTGCGGAGGATTCCCGGCACGCCCAGTGCGCCGCCTGCGTGCTGGGCGGACGCCGGCGCTTCATACGCGATCTCGCCGTGGTAGCGGCCGGAACGCTGCTCGCGCTCGGCGCCGCGCCGGCTGAGGCCGCCGCCGGCGAGTGGCGATTCGTGCGCGCCGGCCGGACCCGAGGTGAGACCAAGGAGTATCCCATCCCGCCCAGCGACGGGGTGAACATCGACAACGACGAGTCGGTGATCGTCGCCCGCTACCAGGGCGCGGTCTACGCGTTCTCCCTCGCTTGCCCGCACCAGAACACGGCCCTCCGCTGGGAGGCCGACGAACACGAGTTCCGCTGCCCCAAGCATCACTCGGAATACACGCCGACGGGTGAGTTCATCGATGGGCGCGCAACGCGCGGGATGGATCGGTTCGCCGTCACCCGCGATGGAAACAACGTCGCGGTCAATCTGGACGCGTTGTTCCGCCAGGACGACGACCCGGACGCGTGGAAGAAGGCATTCGTCTCGGTTTGACGACGCGGTGCGCCGCGCGCCGCACTTCCGGAGGAACGATGGCTTTGAGCGACTGCATCAATCGTCGTGAGTTTCTAATCACCTCGGCCGCGGCGACGGCGGGAGCGCTGGTGATCACCGGCTGCGGCAACGGCCAGTTCGGGCCGACCGGCGTGAACGACGCCGGTCCCGGCGGCATTCCGACCGACGGCCCGAAGCTGATCACGGTCGGTGATTTTCCCGACCTCGCGACCACCGGGCGCCTCGTGCAGGTCGCCGACCTCCGGGCCGCTAAGCGGCTCACGGCCACGACCTTCGCCGCGTACTCGCTGATCTGCACGCACCAGCAGTGCGCCGCCGGCGTGCAGAGCGGGACGCAGATCGTCTGTCCCTGCCACGGCTCCCGGTTCGACGCCAGCGGCAACGTCGTGAACGGACCCGCCACGCGGCCCCTGGCCACCCTCAACACGAGTTACGACCCGGCCACCGGCATCCTGACGGTGCAGTAGCACGCGGACCGACGGCCGGCGCGCCCCACATGGGGCGGCGCCGGTCGTTGCGTGCTCCGCTACTCGCCTTGCCGGTCGAGCAGACGCTGAGCCGCCTTCAGGTGCGCGTCGAACGCCGGCACGACTTCCTTCACGAGGCTCTTCAACTCCTCGTTCTGGATCGCCGGGAGGAACGTCCCGTTGAGCGCGTCGATTACCGCGCGGTGATACGCCACCTCGTGCTCCAGGAACGCGCGATCGAATGCTTTGCCCTGCGCCGCTTCCAGGGTCTTCATCGCCGCCGCATGATCCGCGGCCATCGCGAAATCCTTGGGCGGGGTGGGCGTGACGGCGAGCTTCTTCGCCAGATCGCGTCCCATCTGCCGGACCTTGGTGTGGTCGCGCTCGAGCATCGCGCCGAAATCACGAATCTCCTTCGTCGTCCCCTTCTTCGCCGCGAGCGCGCCGGTCTGCATGTCCCAGGTATTTGCCGCGTCGAAAATTGCCACGATCGTGGGGTCGTCCAGCCCGGCCCCTGGCGTCTGCGCCCGTACCGGGCGCGCCGTCGCGCTCATGGTCAGCATCCCCGCCGTCGCCAGCATGACCGCGTGCCGCATCGCTCCCTGCTGCATACCGACCTCCCGTATCAGATTGTCCGATGTCCCCGGGGCCGAGGCGCCCCGCGGGATCCCGCCACACGTCGCGGAACGTAGGCCCCGCTCCATAATTTGTCCAGTTTTATCTGTACTTATTTGCCTTTTGCGCGCGTCCGTCCTATTCTTGCACCCTGGGACATCCGCCCGCGTCGGGCCACCCGGAGCCAAGTCATGCCCGCATCACTACCGGGAAGCCGGCGGTTCTTCGAGAGCACGCGCGGTCGAGTCGTCGAGCGGCTCCGCCGCGGCGCGTGTACGGTCGAAGCGCTCGCCGATGAACTGGAGTTGACCGACAACGCCGTGCGTGGGCATCTCGCCACGCTCGAACGCGACGGCATGGTACGCGCCGCCGGCGTCCGGCGCGACGGCGGTGTGGGGAAGCCCGCCACGATTTACGAGTTGGCGCCCGAAGCCGAAGCCGCGATGTCGCGCGCCTACGTTCCCATGGTCCGGGCGCTGCTCGGCGCCCTGGCCCACCGATCGTCCCCGCGTCAACTCCGGGCCGTGTTCCGTGACGCCGGGCGGCGCCTGGCGCACGGCGGACCTCCCGCGGCCGGCGGGCTTCGCGCCAGAGTGGAGGTCGCGGCCGCCGCGCTCACCGAGCTCGGCGGGCTGCTCTCGGTAGAACCGAGCGACGCCGGCTACCGAATCGTCGCCTGCGGGTGCCCGCTCTCGGAGGCCGTGGTCCAGCAGCCGGAGGTCTGCACGGCCGTGGAGACGATGCTCGCCGAGCTCACCGGGGCCGCGGTGCACCAGCAGTGCGAACACGGTGCGCGGCCCCAGTGTCGATTCGAGGTGTCGGCGTCGCGACCCGCCGGTCGCTGATCCACCGTGTCCCCGGGGCGCGGCCTCCCGTTCACGGTACGTTTCCGCTGTTCGCTTTGCTCCGGGAGATGCGGAGTTCCGTTCAAGTGGCATGATCCGGGCGCCGGCGATTGCCAACGTGCCCGAAGAGATCGCGGATCAGGCATCGTCCCGGCGTGGCGTCCAACGACGCGCTGCTGCCGCCATTGTGAAGAAACGCCGCAGCAGAGCGCTGGGACGTTGAGCCGGCAGTCGAGAACTAGCGGCGGGGTTGCTGCGAGAGCGCGGCATCGTGTGAGTGCCTCGTGCGCCGCCTGATAATATGCGAAGCCAGGGAGGGGTGAAGTGAACGCTCGCAGTTTACCACCGAAAAGCATCGACGCGTACATTGCCGCCGCACCCATCGAAGTCCGGCCAATACTGAAGAGAATACGACGCACCGTGGCGGCCGCCGCGCCGGAAGCGAAGGAGATCGTCAGCTACCGCATGCCGGCGTTCCGGCTGCACGGCATCCTCCTGTACATCGGCGCCTTCAAACACCACATCGGACTCTTCCCCCCGGTCACGGGCGACGCGAAGCTCGCGAAGGCCCTGGCACCATACGCCGGCCCCAAAGGCAATCTCAGGTTCCCGCTGGATCAGCCCATTCCCTATGCGCTCATCAGGCGCATCGTCCTGTTACGGGTCAAGCAGGACCGCGCTCGAGCCGCCGCGAGGCGGAAGAGGGCATAGTGAGAGCCGAGCGCCGACGGACTTGTGAGCGGGGCTTCCCATCTGCCGTGCTGATCGGGACGCGCCGCCGCTGATGACGTGGCGGCTCAGTACCGCCAGCTCCTGGTGTCGGCACCGGCCGGCGCGGTCCGTTCCATGTGCGCCGCCATCTTCTGCAACAGTGCCGGCAGCGGCGGCCCCCAGCAGTGCGGCGCCCCGGGCTGGAAGACGATCTCGCTGGTCCACCTCGGCGACCTGGTCCGGCGCAGGAAGTCGTCGAGCAGGTGCACGGCGTCGTTCAGATAATACGTATCGGCGTCGCCCACGTACACGTTGATCTTGTCGGCGAGCTTGGGCCCCAGTGTCGCCCAGTTGGTCTCCAGCCGGTAGCGCAGGTCGAAGTGCTGCTTCCAGTAATCGGCCACCTGATGATCGATGACGCCGGTCCGTTTGTCCCAGATGCGCTGCGGGTAGCCGTCCGCGCCCACGGGCCCGTACGCCGCTTCCCAGATGTCCCACTGTCCGCCCGACCGCGAGTGGTCGCCCACAGCGCGTTCATACCAGTTCTCGTCCTTCATCATCGTCTCGACGTTGCCGTCGGGGCGGCGCACGTCGGGACGTTCCACCGTCATCCAGCCATGGTTCACCCAGTAGGCGTTGGAGTCGGCGTAGATGTTGACGATCTGGTGATAGCGGAAGTCCACGGCATCGGGACAGAGCGACCAGGTGCCGCCGTAGAAGTCGGGGTGGAACACCTGCTGCGCGAGCGAGATCCATCCGCCCGTGGAGCCGCCGGTGAGCAGGCGGGCCCACGGCTGGCCGATCACGCGGAACCGCCGCTCCACCGCCGGAATCAGCTCCTGCATGATCGCGTCGTCGTATGGACCCTCGTTTGCCGAGTTGACGTCGTACGAGTCGTCGTAGAAGGGCGAGGGATGCTGCAGCGTGACGAGGATGACGCGCGGCGTCGAGTCGGCGAGCCACGCGGTCGTCGCCCCGCCCCCCGGCGGCCGCAGCGAGAAGTGCCCTTCGTCGTAGACGATCGGATATTTCACGTTCGGGTGCGTGTCGTACCCCTTGGGCAGCAGCACGGTTGCGCCCAGATACATCGGGTGCCCCCACCACCTGGTGAGGATCTCGCTCCGGATCTTGAGGTGCTTCACGTACTGGTCGTCGGTCGGCTCGACGATGGGGGGAATCACCTGGTCGGCAACGAGCGCGATCGGCGTGTTGGACTTGGGATCAAACGCGATCTTCACCGGCTCGCCAAAGAGGTTGCCGGGCGAGCGCTTCCAGTTCTGCCCTTCCCACTGGTCCATGTGCATCCACACCGTGTGCCCGTCCGCCCGGTGGAACTCGGTGTACACGTTCACGAACGCCTGGGCCCAGTAGGTGCCGGCGGGGATGTCGGCCAGCGACCGGACCGGGTACCCGAATGTCGACGCGTCGATCGCGACCGGCTGGCCCGGCTTGAGATTCGACACGTCCACCCCGAACAACGGCACGCCGTCCTCGCCCGTCTGGTCGATGGGCGTGTGGCGAGCGTCGTTGGTACGCGAGAGTGCCACGTACACGCGCCCGGTGATCGGCGCGGCGTGGGCCGACCCGCCGAAGGAGACGTTGAAGCGGGGCGTTCCCGCCGGCATCGTCCCCTGGGCTGCGCCCAGCGCGGGAACGCATGCGAGAGCGATGATGAAAGAGCGAATGCGCATCCTGTGTCCGCCTCGGTCGGTCGACGTATCAGAGAGTCACGCGACTGGCGAGCGGAGTATAGAGGCTCTGCCGGGCAGAGTCCAATGGAGCGCGAGGACTTAGGCCATCGCGTCTGGCGCGCCCGTCGCGGCCCAGCCGCCGCGACGGCTGGTGATTCGCTGGCAGCATCAGAAATATCCCGGGCTCAGTGCCGAAGGTGTGTCGCTGTGCACGATGGAACTGGAGCCCAACGGAACGGCAGACCGAAATCACTCACATCGACTCTCACCTCGAGTCGCCGCCCCCGATCGATGGATAAGTGAGTGCCCACTCCTTGATCCCGGCGAACAGCAGGTCATCCGCCCGGTCAACCGCAGCAATTGATGCCTCCTGCGCCTTTGCGCCGACCTGCTCGGTCAACTCGCTCTCGATCATGACGGGATCGCGCGTGGGATACTGCACGAGCAGGTAGCACGTGACAGTCGCCTGCGACGAGGAGCCGACAAGAAGCCGCGACAGGCACCTCGCCTCGCCCCGTTCCCGGTACGTGTACGCATGGGAAGAGACGAACTCGCCAGGCTTCATGCGAAACGTCTTGGAGTCGTACATCGCATAGATGTCACGGGCAGCCTCGGCCGCTGCTCGATCGCGATAGACGACGAACGAGATCGTTGCCGGACTGGTCGACCCCCGTACCTCAGCCTGTACGATGCCGATCACTCCGTCGCTCCGTTCCTGCCCGTCCGGATCGACCGTCTCGGTACGACTCACTGTCAAAGGCGCCGTGAGGATTCGGTCATCGAAAGTGTGATGGGACAGATAGTCGTAGATGGTGGCCGCAGAGTATATGCCCGCCCCTCCGTCGGCCGTCCTCGGGGTGCTGTCCGGACTCCTGCCCGCCGAATGCGAAGCTTGTGAATCGTTCGGCGTCTGGACTGGCGCCGGCTGGACGCGAGTCCACGATGCGGTGCCGAGCCTGCCGCTGGCACTCAGTGTGTTGCCCTGAATCAACTGGTACGTGCCGTTATCGTCCCAGGCCATTGTTGTCGATCGCAGCGTATACTTTCCGTTCCTGGCCTCGAAGATGCCGCTGTGCGAAGGAACTCCGCCCGGACCTTCCGCGTGAAAGTCGTAGGTGCCTCCGGCATGGATCACCCAGACCCATCGCGCGACTCCGTCAGCGTTGGGCACGTTCAATTCCCAGGTGCCGACCAGACCGGGGTCGACCTTCGAGCGAGCGCACGAAAGCGCCATGAGCAGCGACAGGAATGCGATCGCGTAACGCATGAGTCGTTCTCCGTTGCGGGAGGGCGTCTTGTCCGTCACCGCCAGCAGGGAAGTCGTGTACCCGTATCGGCTATCATAGTGCCCATGATGAGTGCATTCGACAAGGCCACCTCCACGTTCGGAAATGCTTGCAGGTCCGGATGTGAAAGCGATCCGGATTCGCGATGAAGTGCGGGATAGTTGCGCGACCGCCCCGACTTTGTCGCGCTGACCACGCCCCGGGATGGAACGAGGGCGCGTGGCCGACATCTCGAGGCGGAAGGGATCAGCATGGGGAATGCAATTGCCCCGCCTTGAACGCGCAGCGCTGGGACGGCGGTGTGGGGGCGGACGGTTGGGGCGGCGGAGCGTAGCGCGGGCTGGCGCTCAGGCCAGGCGCTTCCTTAAAATTGCGGCAATCCGTTCTCGCGCGGCGCCAGCAGGAGGAGAGGGGTGGCACTCGTCGTTCTTCTGAGAGGGGTCAACGTCGGCGGTCACAGAAGCTTCCGACCCACCACGCTCGCTGAGCAACTGAAGCACCTCGACGCCGTCAGCATCGGCGCGGCGGGCACCTTCGTGATCCGGCAGCCAGTGACCCAGGCGCAACTGCGCGCCGAAGTGGCACGCAGGCTTCCCTTTGATGCCGAGATCATGATCTGCCAGGGTCGCGAGATCATCAGACTGATGTCTCAGAATCATTTCGCGGACCAGCCCCTGCGGCCCGACGTCGTCCGCTTCGTGAGCGTGCTGTCAAAGCGCCCCCGCCCGGCGCCGAGGACACCCTTGAGCCTTCCTTCCAGCGGCAGGTGGCTGCTGAAGGTCCTCGCGAGGGACAACCGGTTCGTCTTCGGCGTGTACAGGCGCCACATGAAAGCGATCGGCTACCTTGGCACGCTCGACCGGCTTTTCGGCGTCCCCGTTACCACGCGCAACTGGAATACGATCACCGCGATCGCCAGGGTGCTGGGCACTGCAGGGAGCTGACCGACCGGCGGGCCATCATCGGCCAGCCAGACGACTTCTCTCTCCAGAGTACCCCTCAGGTTCAACTGGTCGTCGCAACAGGTGGGGTGCCGGCGGATTGTAGCAGTTCGGCGAGGGCTTCGGCAGGGGTCCGCCAGCCAAGGGTCTTCCGTGGGCGCGTATTGAGCGTCAGCGCCACGGCAGCCAGCGTCGATGCGCTGTGGGCACTGAGATCGGTGCCTTTCGGAAAGTACTGCCGGAGCAGCCCATTCGTGTTCTCGTTTGTGGCCCGTTGCCACGGACTGCGCGGATCGCAGAAGTAGATGGCGAGGTCGGTGGCGAGCCGGAGTTGGATGTGCTCGGCCATCTCGGCGCCTTGGTCCCAGGTCAAGGAGCGTCGCAGTGCCACCGGCAAGGTGCGGATCGTCCGCGTGATCGCGTCGCGGACGGCGGTTGCGCCGTGTCCGGCCAGCGCCGGCCCGTTCTTTTCCCGTAACCCGCGCCCGTGGCCCGCCATCGGCGGCAAATGGAGCAAGAGGGTGAAGCGTGTCGTCCGCTCCACGAGTGTGCCAATGGCCGAACTCTGAAGGCCGAGGATCAAATCGCCTTCCCAGTGCCCGGGCACGGCCCGATCGGCGACTTCCGGTGGCCGCTCGCCGATCATGACGTCGGTGCTAATGAAGCCTTTGCCTCGACGGCGGCCCCGGGCTCGCGGTACGCGCAGCGCCCGCCCGGTGCGCAGGCAGGCGGTGAGCTCCCGGCGGAGCGCGCCCCGTCCTTGCACGTACAGCGCCTGGTAAATGGCCTCGTGGCTGATACGCATGGTCGGATCGTCCGGGAACTCGAGCGGAAGCCGATGCGCAATTTGCTCCGGGCTCCAGGCCCGGCCCCAGCGGCGATGCTGGCGACGGCCACGTCCTCGGCCCGTCCACGACACGGTGGGGCCACGCACCGGCGCGCCGTCGGGCGTGGCGATCATCCCGGCTAAGCGCTCCTGCACATACTGCCGTAATTGCGGGTGCACCGCCAGCTTCGCGACTTTCGGTCGCTGCGCGGCCCGGTCGGCGTGCCACTGCGCGGTGGTGGCCCGGTAGTCGAGCGTCCCGCTACGCGTCGCCGCATTCCGGCGGAGCTCGCGCGAGATCGTCGAGGGCGCGCGGCCTAATTGCCGGGCGCACGTGCGCACGCCATGACCCTGGGCCCGCAGCACGGCCAAGGACTCGCGCTCAGCAAACGAGAGATAGCGATCGGAAAGCGGGGGCGCCGAGGGCGCCAAGTGGGAAGGCGGCATCCCGCCAGCTTGCCGAAACCAGCGCGTGCCCACCACCCAGGACACGCGGGCGTCGGCGACCGCGGTCCCGGGATAGTGCCCGCGGGCAATGGCGGCCCAGAACCGCCGCCGGTCCTCCCGGCGTCCAACGGGTGGTCGTCCCGGCGAGCGCAACTTCCGTCGTCCCGAACGATCTGAACGCCGTCGCGTCGGTTTCGTCATCACAACCTCCTCTACGAGGGTGTTGCAACGACCGATTGAATCCACCCCCCATGGGTCGTTTCAAGTGATGCTCCGAGACCGTTGGTGTTTCGCGCGAGTGCTGCCCAACATGCGCTGCCACTGACGGGCGCGTTAGAGATTGCGCGAGCTGCGCTCGCGGTCTCGTTTGATTTGCCCGCACCTGAGCTGGGGCGTCAGCCCGACTACCGGATCCCGTTCACGCGTTGCGACCTCACCGAAAATCGACTACCGTGGCGCCGATGCCAACTCGTAACGGCCGTTCCGCTCGCTCCGTCGAGCCCGCCGCGAACGCGAAGTCGTCCAAGTTGCCGAGCGCCGGGGAACGTGTGCCCCGGAAGGCCCGCAAACCCGCAATGCTGCCCAAGTCCGATGGGGACGCCGGCGTGCGGCCCTACATCGCGAGCATGGAGGCGAGGCAGGCCGCCATCGCCAACCGCGTCGACGCGCTCGTCGTGAAGCACGTGCCGGGCGTCCACAAGGCCATGAGGTGGCACTGCCCATTCTACGGCGTCGAGGGGCAGGGCTGGTTCCTCGCCTTCCCTGGTTGGGCGGCATGAGCGAAGGTCTGGCAAGCCAGGACCCCGAACTGTTGCGCCGCCTGCTGCGCGCGAAGGACCGGATGGACGCCGCCTCGCACGAGGACTGGCCCGTGGGGCGGCTGGCGCGCGTGAGCGGCGTGTCCGCGGCCCATTTCGCGCGATCGTTCAAACAGGCCTTCGGCACGCCGCCGCACCGGTACCTGCTCACGCGGCGCATCGAGCGGGCGACGGCGCTGCTCCGCGACACCGACCTTTCCATCACCGAGATCGCCTTCGAGACAGGCTGGCAGAGCCTGGGCACGTTCGGCCGCACGTTCCGCGACGTCGCCGGCCAGAGCCCAAGCGCCGTCCGTGCGCGCGCCAAGGCTTCGGCGCGCGGGCTCGACCGCGTGCCGGCGTGCATCGTCAGCGCCGCGCACCGGCCCCACCTCACGATGGCAGTTTCGGAGAAGCGGCGCCGAGTGCGGAGCGCTAAATAAACGGGTCCAGACGACAAGGAGATCCGATGACGCAGGGCGTGGACGTGGCCGGTCTGTACGTGCGGGATCAGGACGAGGCGCTGGAGTTCTACGTGGGGAAGCTCGGGTTCCGCGTCCATACGGACGTGAAGAACGGTGATTATCGCTGGCTCACGGTGCAGCACCCGGACCAGCCGTCGTTCCAGCTCGGCCTGTTCGTGCCGGGCCCGCCGGTGCACGATGCGGCCACGGCGCAGACGCTGCGCGCGGTCGTGGCCAAAGGCGCGATGCCGCCGCTGGTGCTGGTGGTGGACGACTGCCGCGCTGCCTGCGACCGGATGCGCGAGCGGGGGGTGGAGTTCACGCAGGAGCCCGTGGCCCGCTACGGCACCGTGGACGCCGGGTTCCGCGACCCGTCGGGGAACGGGTGGAAGCTGATCGAGGCGCGCCGCTGAGGCAGGGAAGATGAAGAAGACTCCATCGAAGAACGCAGAATCTCCGTCCGCGCGCATCGACGCGCGAATCGCGGAGTTGGACGACTGGCGGGGCGAGATGCTCTCGCGGATCCGCGCCCTGATCAGGGAGGCGGATCCCGACGTGACCGAGGAGTGGAAGTGGAGAGGGGTGCCGGTGTGGTATCACGATGGGATGATCTGCACCGGCGAGACGTATAAGAGTGTCGTGAAGATGACCTTCGCCAGGGGCGCCTCCCTGAAGGACCCTTCGGGCCTGTTCAATTCCAGTCTCGACGGCAACGTCAGGCGAGCCATCGACGTCCACGAAGGCGACCAGCTGGACGAGAAGGCGCTCAAGGCGCTCGTTCGGGCCGCCGTGGCCTTGAACAAGTCCGGAGCCCACGGCTAGTGTGAGAAGGGGCCCGCCCCCCTTGCGTGACCGTCCTTTGCATGATAAAGTCCTCTGTGTGTAGATAACAGAGGGTCCGTGAATCCCCCCGATTCAGCGCCGATGACCGCCGCCGCTACGTCCGACCGCATCGCCCGACGCGCCCTGCTCGCGGCCGCGCTCCTTGGCGTGCTCGCCGACCCGCTCCTCCGCAACGGACCATGGGGCCTCGGGCTCCTGGTCTGGATGTCGGCATTCGCCGCCGCCGTCGTCGCGCTCGCGCGCCGGAGCGCTCGGTCGCTCTCGCGCGAGAGCGCCATCTGGCTCACGGTTGCGGTCCTCTTCGCCGCGGGCCTGTCGTGGCGAGACGCCGACGTGCTCCAGCCATTCGACGTGCTGGCCATGCTCGCCGCGCTCGTCCTGCTCGCAATGAGCATGGGTGCCGTCCCCGTTCCCGGCCTCGCCCTCGCTCGCGTCCGCGATCTGATCGGCGCCGCGTTCGGAACGGGGCTCGAGGTGGCCACCGGCGTCGTGCCGCTTGTCGCGCGCGACGCGGGGTTCCACGCCGCGCCCCAGACGGCGACCGACGGGCGCGCCCGGCGCATCGCCAGGGCCGTGCTGATCACGGTTCCCATCATCGTCGTCTTCGCGCTGCTGCTCACGCACGCCGACCCGGTGTTCGCGTCGTTCCTCGCCATTCCCAATGTGGACCTCGCAGTCGTGTTCTCGCACGTCGTGGTCGCCGGCTTCTTCGCGTGGGTGGTGGCCGGCTGGCTGCGCCGGGCGCTCATCACGCGCCGCGCGCAGAACGGCGCGCCGGCCGCGCCACCGCCGCTCGCCCTCGGCCCCACTGACGTGACGCTCGCGCTCGGCGCCCTGAACGTGCTGTTCGCGGCGTTCGTGGTGGTGCAGATCGGTTGGTTGTTCGGCGGCCAGGCGCTCGTGCTGAAGACCACCGGCCTCAGCTACGCCGAGTACGCCCGGCGCGGCTTTGCCGAGTTGACGGGGGTGGCGGGCCTGTTGCTCCCGGTGCTGCTCGGCGCGCAGGCGCTCATTCCGGCTTCGGACGTCCGCACGCACCGGGTCTACCGGCGGCTCGCGGTTCCGCTGGTGGTGCTGCTCGGCGCCATCATGCTTTCCGCCGGCGCCCGCATGAAGTTGTACATCCACTACTACGGCATCTCCACCGACCGGCTGTACGCCTCGGCGTTCATGATCTGGCTGGCGATGGTGTTCGTGTGGCTCGCGTTCACCGTGCTGCGTTCCCGCCCACGCACCTTTGCCGCGGGGCTGGTGGCCACCGGATTCGCCGCGCTGTTCACGCTCAACGTCATCAACCCCGATGCGCTGGTGGCCCGGGCGAACCTAGCGCGCGGTGACGCCGCGCAGACCGTCACGGGGGGTCCGGATCTGCGGTACGTCGCATCGCTGGGCGGAGACGCGGTGCCGATGGTGGTGTCCGCGTTGACGGCGGGACAGTTCGCCGCCGACTCGGCCGCCCAGAGCGACCGCTGCGCCGCGGCCAAGATCGTGCTCGACCGATGGACGGGGGAGCGGCGTGCACGGATGTCCAGCAGCTGGACGCAGTGGAACGTGGCGCGGAGCCGAGCGACGCAGGCCGTCCGGGCGCATCAGGCGGAGCTGGAAGCGCTCGCCTGTCGCCCGAACGGCGCCGGTCCAACGCCTCGCTAACGCTTCTCGAGCGCCTGCTCGATGGCCTCCTTCACGTGCACCCGCGTCTCGGTCTTGAGCGCCGTGCGGAGCACGGCCTGCGCTTCCGGAGTCCCGAGTCGGCCCAGGTCCCGAACCGCGGCCTGGGAGTACAGCGGGTCGTAGTCCTTGAGCCCGCGCGTCGCCACGGCGATCGCCCGGGCGGTGTCGCCGCTCGCGAACAGGCCGCCGAGCGCCGACATGCGCAACTCCCGCACCTCGACCGGATCGGTGAGCTGCTCCAATGCGTCCAACGCCGACGGCGCGTGCATCCGCGACAGCAGCGCGGCCGCCGTGATGCGCACCCTGAGCGTGTGCGCCGGGCCGCTCGCCGCGATGACCGTGGAAAGCGCATTCGCGCCGGCCAGTCTCCCGTAGATCCCGAGCGCCGTCGCGCGCGTGCTGGAGGAGATGTCCTGGTGGTACATCGCGAGCGCCGTGTCGGCCACGCCCGCCGAGTCGAGTGAAGCGAGCCGTACCAGCGCCGCGCTTCGCACCGACGCGTCGGGGTCGCGCAGCGCCGAGCGGACGATCCGGATGGCCTGCGGCGTGGAGTCGTGCACCATCTGCTGCAGCGCCTCGACGCGGAGCTGCGGCATCCGCTCGTTCAGCACGATGAAGCGGCGCGCGTCCACCGCCGCGGTGTCCTGCGACTGCGCCAGGGCGTACAGCGCCCAGTTGCGCGCCGAGGTGTCAAGGTCGTGCTCCGCCATGTGCGCCAGCTCGTCCGGTGTCTGGTCGGTGTGCACGGTGCCGAGCAGCCACCCGCCCTCGTCGAACCGGAAGGACAGCGGCGCGCTCGGCAGCTGCATGTCGAACGTCTGCGTCTTCTCGGCCTGCACCATCACGCTGTCGCGCACGACCGAATCGGCCGTGATCACGCGGATCGTGGTGGGGAACTTGAAGAGCGGCCGCGTGGAATCGGTGGGCTGGACCTGCCGCACCGTCACGTGAAGGACGTTGGCCGCCGGATCCCACCGGCGCGTGACGTCGAGCTGTGGATAGCCAATTCCATATGCCCACTGGTCGAAGAACCAGCCGAGGTCGCAGTGGCAGGTCTCCTCGAAGGCGTCGGCGTAATCCTTGGTGGTGGTGGCCTTGTGGGCGTTGTTCACGAGGAAGCGGTGCATCCCCGCCCAGAACATCTTGTCGCCCAGCAGGCGGCGCAGTTGGTGCGCCAACTGGGCGCCCTTGGGATAGACGTGGCCGCTGAAGAAGAGCGCGATCGGATCGTTGCCCTGATACTGCCCCCAGACCAGCGGGCGGGCCTGGCGGAGATCGGCCTGCATGGCCTGCTGCTGCTGACCCCACCATTCGAGCTGCGCGGCGTCCCAGCCGCGGGTCTTCTCGTTCTGCACCGACTCCATGTACGTGGTGAGCCCTTCGTTGAGCCAGGCGTTGGCCCAGTTGGCGGTGGTCTCGTAATCGCCGAACCACTGGTGCGCCAGCTCGTGGGCGACGAGGCCTCGCGAGCCTTCCCGCGGATCGTTGCCGGGGCCCGGGAGCGAGAGATCGGTCTGCGTGGTGGCGGAGACGTTCTCCATTCCGCCGTAGGTGAAATCCGGGATCCATGATTGATCGTACTTGTCCCACGGGAAGGGGACGTCGGTGAGGCGCGAGTACAGCTCGATCATCGACGGCGTCTCGCCCGCCGCGCGCCAGCCGGCGTCGACGGTGTCGGGATAGACGTACTCGTCAACCGGCTTGCCGCGCCACTCGTCGTGCAGGATCGTGAACGGCCCCACGACGACCGAGTACAGGTACGTCGAGGCCTTCTCGTTCTGCTCCCAGTGCCAGACGTTCTGCTTGCCGCCATCCACCGGGGTCACCGAGGCCAGCGTGCCGTTGGAGAGCACCTTGAGGCCCGAGTCGGCGGTGACGAGGAACTCCCAGGTCGTCTTGTCGTTCGCGTAGTCGTAGGTGGGCACCCAGGCGCGGGTCTCGGTGGCTTCGCCCTGCGACCAGATCACGTGGCGGCGGGGCACGAAGTAGATGCCGCGTTCGGGATGCGTGTGATAGGCGAGCGTGAAGACGACCGTGTCGCCGGCGGGCACGCGCCGCGCCAGGTGCACGGTGACGTGGGTGGTATCCGACGAGAACTTGATCTGCCGCCCCCGCGCGTCGCTGGCGCGGTCGATGGTGATGTTCTCGGCGTTGAGCCGGACCGTGTCGGTCGCGACGTCGGGGATCACGGTGGTCGTCACGACGCCGGTCACCAGTCGCTTGGCCTCGTCGAACTGCACGGCGATCTTCTGGTGCACGAGGTCGAAGTCGTGTACGCCCTGCGGCCAGGTGCGCGGCGGGATGTAGTGCCCGATGGTTCCCGAATTGCGTTGGGCCAGGAGCAGCGAGGGAGCGGCCAGCGCCACGAGGGCCGCGGCGGCGAGTAGCAGGCGTTTCATGGACGGAGACTCCGAAAGTTACGAGTCGAACAGATAACACGCGCTCCCCGGCCGGGCTACCCAGCGCCCATGCGAGTTCTTAGCGCGCGGCGCTGGGTCGGGATGCGGCTGGCGCTCCGCGACTCGCGGCATGGCCCTCGGCTGGGCGGCCCGTGGGAACCGTTTACCTTTCAGGATAGCCCAGTTCACCCATTCACGTCTTGCAGGCGGAACTGACATGCCCAACGAAGCCAAATGCCCCGTCCCTCACGCCGGCGCCGGCACGTCGAACCGCGATTGGTGGCCGAACCAGCTGAAGCTCGAACTGCTGCGCCAGCATTCCTCCAAGTCCGACCCCATGGGCCAGGACTTCGACTACGCCGAGGAGTTCAGGAGTCTGGACTTGAAGGCGGTGAAGAAGGATCTCGCGGCGCTGATGACCGACTCGCAGGACTGGTGGCCGGCGGACTTCGGCCATTACGGGCCGTTGTTCATTCGCATGGCGTGGCACAGCGCCGGCACGTACCGCACCGGTGACGGTCGCGGCGGCGGCGGTAGGGGCCAGCAGCGCTTTGCCCCGCTTAATAGTTGGCCGGACAACGTGAGCCTGGACAAGGCGCGCCGGCTGCTCTGGCCCATCAAGCAGAAGTACGGCCGGAAGATCTCGTGGGCCGACCTGATCATCCTCACGGGCAACGTCGCCCTCGAGACCATGGGGTTCAAGACTTTCGGCTTCGGCGGCGGACGCGAGGACGTGTGGGAGCCGGATCAGGACGTGTACTGGGGCGCCGAGCAAACGTGGCTGGACGACAAGCGCTACACCGGCGACCGCGATCTGGAAAATCCGCTTGCCGCCGTGCAGATGGGGCTGATCTACGTGAACCCCGAAGGTCCCAACGGCAAGCCGGATCCCATCGCCGCCGCCGTGGACATCCGCGAGACCTTTGCGCGCATGGCGATGAACGACTATGAAACGGTGGCGTTGATCGCCGGCGGCCACACCTTTGGCAAGACGCACGGCGCTGGTCCGGTGTCGAACGTGGGTCCCGAGCCCGAAGCGGCCGGACTGGAGCAGCAGGGCCTGGGCTGGAAGAACAGCTTCGGCACGGGCAAGGGCGGGGACGCGATCACCAGCGGGCTGGAAGTCACCTGGAGCACGAAGCCGACGAAGTGGAGCAACGATTTCTTCGAGCACCTGTTCGGCTTCGAGTGGGAGCTGACCAAGAGCCCGGCCGGCGCGCATCAGTGGGTGGCGAAGAACGCCGAGGCGACGGTGCCCGACGCGCACGACGCGTCCAGGAAGCACCGGCCCACCATGCTGACCACCGACCTCTCGCTGCGCTTCGATCCTATCTACGAGAAGATCTCGCGGCACTTCATGGAGCATCCGGACGAGCTGGCCGACGCGTTCTCCCGGGCGTGGTTCAAGCTGACGCACCGCGACATGGGGCCGCACGCTCGCTACCTCGGCCCCGAGGTTCCAACCGAGGATCTCATCTGGCAGGACCCCATCCCGAAGGCGAATCACAAGCTGATCGGCGCGAAGGACATCGCCGCGCTCAAGGAAAAGATCCTGAAGTCCGGGCTGTCCGTTTCGGAGCTGGTGTCCACGGCGTGGGCGTCGGCGTCCACCTTCCGCGGGTCCGACAAGCGCGGCGGGGCGAACGGCGCCCGCATTCGGCTGGCGCCGCAGAAGGATTGGGAGGTCAACCAGCCGGCGCAGCTGGCCAAGGTGCTCAAGAAGCTCGAAGCCATCCAGAAGGCGTTCAACAAGGCGCAACCCAGCGGCAAGAGCGGCAAGCAGGTCTCGCTGGCCGATCTGATCGTGCTCGGAGGGTGCGCCGGGATCGAGCAGGCGGCGAAGAAGGCCGGGCACACCGTGAAGGTGCCGTTCACGCCTGGGCGGATGGATGCCTCGCTGGAGCAGACCGACGTGGATTCGTTCGCAGTGCTCGAGCCCATCGCCGACGGCTTCCGCAATTACCTGAAGGGCAAGTACACCGTGCCGGCGGAGGCGCTGCTCGTGGACAAGGCGCAGCTGCTGACCCTGACCGTGCCCGAGATGACGGTGCTCGTGGGCGGCATGCGGGTGTTGGGGACCAACGCGGGAGGCACGTCGCACGGCGCGTTCACCAAGCGGCCGGGAGCACTGACCAATGACTATTTCGTGAACCTGCTCGACATGGGCACGGAGTGGAAGCCGGTGTCGAAGGACGCCGAGCTGTTCGAGGGCCACGATCGGAAAACGGGCAAACTCAAGTGGACCGGCACGCGGGTCGATCTCGTCTTCGGTTCGAACTCCCAACTGCGCGCCTTGGCCGAAGTCTACGGGTGTCGGGACGCCCAGGAAAAGTTCGTGCACGACTTCGTCGCGGCATGGAACAAGGTGATGAACCTCGATCGCTTCGATCGTGCGTGACCGTCGGCGAACATGCAGCGATCATACGTTCAACTCCTCCTCTCGGTGATACTGCTCGTCGGAGCGGTGGCGTGTCGCGCGCGCGAGTCGGGTCGCGTCGACGCCGCGGCGCTGGAGCACTCGGCTACCGGTCCAGAGCTTCGGGTCACGATCCTCGGCAATCCTGACGATCCGAGAATTCCGCCAGTCCGTGAGGCGATTGCTCACTGGAACAGCGAGCTCCTTCGCCTCGGGCGGCGGGTTCGACTGGACTCGGGCACCGTCCTCAACGATTCTGTTCCCGACGAGCTCCTTCGCGCGGCGAGCCGAGCGGCAATGCTCGGGGGCGGGCCGGCTACCGCCCGCCTGCACGCCACGCTGCGCGACGTGCCGGCAGACGTCGTCATCGCGCTATCGCACACCGACCTGATTTCATTCAGTGAACCGTGGCATGCTGGGAGCCAAGGAGTCGTCGCCGTCCGTAGGGCCGACATCCTTCCCCTGTCGCTGCCGAACACGGTCCGCAACGTGGTGGCACACGAACTCGGCCACGTGCTCGGGTTGATGCACAACGGCGACTCCACCACGCTCATGTGCGGCCGGCCGGCGCCGTGCCGCCCGGCAACGTTCGCATTGGACCGTATCCAGTTCTTCCCGTTGACGGCGCGGGACGAACAATGGATTCGGGCGCGCTGGCCCTGAGAGATGCTCCAGCGAGCCGCCTCGTCCGTGCGGCGTACAGCGACCGTCCGCTTCGATAGCGGCATCACCGAACGACGCGCTGCCGACCGCCAGGCGTCAGGGCGCGAGGGAGGCAAGACTTGAATCTCGGTCCGGGCTTTCGACGCATCCTGTTGGCTAGCGCCACGCTGCTCCTGGTGGCGATGACCTGGATGGTGCTCTCGGGCGCCATCCACCAATGGCCTCGATCCCGCACGGGCGGCCAGCGAGTGGAAACCGCCGTGCAGCTCGCGTGCGGGCTTCTGAGCTTGCTGACCGTGCTCACGAGCTTCCGGTGGCGCCGATGGGGGCCCGGGGTCCGTTCCGCTTGGGCGGTCTCATTGACCGCAGTGGCGGGCCTCTCGTCGATCGTCTGGGGCCCCCCATCGTTGGCCGCCGGGTTCGTTCTCGCCGCAGTGGCGTTGCTCGTGGCGTTGGCGATCATCTGGCTGCTTCGGGCCGGGCTCGCGCGCTGATGATGCGCTGCCACTGATGGCGCGGGGCACGGGCGCGGCTGGCTGCGCGGGCCCGTCGTAACTTGCGACGGCGACCCCGCACAGAATGCCGGCGCGCTTTGGCAGGGTTTCGCGGTACTGCGGGGAGCGGGGTCCGTCAGGGCAGAGGCCGCTCTGGACTTTCCGGCAGAGGGTTCCAGATCAGGTGGCGTTGGTCGGACAATCCGGGGCCGGTTCTCCACCGTACGGGGCTTCTTCATGGCGGCTTCGTTCGATGGTGTTGGGCGCGCCGTTCGGCCGGCGTATGGCCTGGCGGCAGTAGCGGCGCTCGCGCTGGTCGGCCGGGGCAAGCCCGGTCGGGCGCGCGCTGGGATGCCGACGGGCCCTTCCATGTTCGCACCGAGTTCGCTCGACCCACGCGAGGGACCGACCGTCTCCAAGGTGCCCTTCGGCAACAAGTACATGACGGACGACGAGCACCGCGTAAACCGGGATGCCAATCAGAGCACGAGCCACCATGCCCCTGCGGATCTGCCTGGCGCGTTCCATGACGAGCAAGGGGGGCTCTGGTTCGCCAAGAACGGCTACTACGTCGTGGTGAGCGGCGCGAACGCGTTCAAGGAACCAGCGGCCCGGGTCCTCGCAGGCAAGCTCTAGAAGGGCACGCCCCGCCGGCCACCGGTCCAGGCGTCCTCAAGCGCGCAGAACGACCACCCAGTTCACCTGGTGAAGAGCCACGCGGCCGAGCCGATTGGCCGATTGAAAACACGAGGCGACGGCAACATGTTCGTGTTCGGGAGTGTCTACCTCTCGCAGACGCTGATGCACGAGAAGCTGCTCGATGAGCTTCGTCTCGGGATCGTCCCGCATCGGACGGAACGAAGCACGTGAAGCTCTCGTGGTCACACAGTCACGACAACCGACGAACCTCCTCAGTCCGACCATCCGCGCGCGAGTGCCACCATGAAACTGTCCAGTCTCGTCATCTACTTCATCACCGGCGGCGTGTTCACCGCGCTCATCGTGGCGCTGGAGGAGAGCGGCAAACGGACCCTGTCGGGCCTCGCCACGCTCATCCCGGTGTTCACGCTCGTCGCGTACTTCTTCATCGGGCAGAGTGCGGGAGGCGCCGCGGTCGGCCAGCACGCGAAGTGGGTATTGGCGGGCACCCTGGTCTCGTGGGTGCCGTACATGCTCGCCGTTGCGTACCTGGCACCGAAGATCGGTTCCGACAAGGCCATTCTCGCGGGAATGGCCATCTTCTTCGTGCTGGCGCTCTCGTACGTCGTGATCGCGAGTCGTCTGCGCCTGTTTCAGTGAGCGCCGGGGCCGGGTCGGAGCGCGCTTGGGGACCATAGGAAAATGCTCACAATCCTCTGACATCCGGCGCTTGCTTGCGGGGCCGGCGGTCCACATGCTGTAGGCGGCCCCCCGGACCGGCGTCGCCGGCGGAGGCGAGTTGTGGACTTCCCACCGACCGTCATGGCGACCAACGCGAAGACCGACCTCGACCACCGAGCCCCCTACCTCGCCGCCAGCATCGCCGGCGCGTTCGTGCTGCTGCTGTACCTGCTGACCCTCGCCCCGACGACGTCGATGTGGGACACCAGCGAGTACATGGCGGCCGCCTACACGCTCGGGCTTCCCCATCCGCCCGGCAACCCGCTGTTCGTGCTGCTCGGCCGGGTGATGTCGCTGCTGCCCATCGCGTCCTCGGTTGCCGCGCGAATCAACATCTTCGCCGCGTTGTGCAGCGCCGTCGCTGCGGCGATGTGGTTCCTGATCACCGAGCGCGTGCTCGCGGGGTGGTTCCAGGACCGGTGGCGCCGGATCGTCGGCGCGAGCATCTCGACGCTCCTCGGCGCCACGGCGTTCACGGTGTGGAACCAATCGGTGGTCAACGAGAAGGTCTACACCGTCTCGCTCGCCGGCATCGCGATCATCTCATGGCTGATGATCCGGTGGACCGACGCACCCGACGGGCCCAAGGCCGACAGGATGCTGGTGCTCGTGGCCTACCTGCTGGGGCTCGGCTACGCGAACCATATGGCGGGGATGCTCGCGGCTCCCGCGGTCGGCCTGGCGATCATCGTCCGCCGGCCGCGGTACCTGTTGCGCTGGAGGCTGATCCTCGCCTCGCTGCTCGCGCTCGGCTTCGGGCTCACCCCGTTCGCGACGCAGCCGATCCGCGCGGCCTTCGATCCGCCGATGAACGAAGGACAGCCCACGGCGTGCACGAATGGACTCCACTGGTCGTGCACGTTCAGCAAGGGGACGTACGACGCGTTCATGTACAATTTCAATCGCGGGCAGTATGGGAAGCCGGCGTTGAGCGATCGCCAGGCCCCATTCGTACAGGGCCAGGTGGGCATGTGGTGGTTGTACTTCAAGTGGCAGTGGATGCGCGATGCGCTCGGCCGGCACGAGGACCTGCAGAGCCTGCTCGGCGCGGCCATGCTGGTGCTCGGCCTGTTCGGCGGGTGGCTCCACTACACGCGCGACCGACGAACCTGGTGGTACTTCGCCGCGCTGCTGTTCACGACCACGCTCTGTCTGATCTACTACCTCAATTTCAAGTACGGCGCGTCACAGGCGCCGGGCCTCGGCGCCAGCGTGGAGCGCGAGGTCCGCGATCGCGACTACTTCTTCATCTGGAGTTTCTCGCCGTGGGGCGTGTGGGCGGGCCTCGGCCTGATGTCCGTCTGGGAATCCGTGGCGTCGCTGTTCGGGACGCGACCGGAGCGCATCGGGAAGAAGACCGTCGAGACGCCAGGGCGCTTCGGATGGCTGGCCGGTTCCCCCGTGCTGCTCGTCGCGATCGTTCCGCTCTTCGCCAACTGGCAGTGGGCCTCGCGCGCCGGCCAGACGGACACGCGCGACTTCGCGGTGGACCTGCTCAACTCGGTGGAGCCGTACGGGGTGCTCGTCGTGGCCGGCGACAACGATACCTTCCCGCTCTGGTACGCGCAGGACGTGGAAGGCATCCGCAAGGACGTGGTGGTCGCGAACACGTCGCTGCTCAATACCGACTGGTACGTGCGGCAACTCATCGAGCGGCCCATCTACGAGTACGATGCGGCCAAGGGGCCGGCGCTCTATCGCAACAAGGTGTGGCCCAGACCGACCACGGCGCCCCTCCGCATGACGATCGCCGAGGCCAATGCGGTGCCGGACTACGTGGCGATCCCGAAGAGGGCCACGTATGCACTTGGGCCGATCAACGCCACCATCGATCCCAAACGCCTGCCGCAGGACGCGGCCGGCACCGGCTACCTCGGGCGCGCTGACGTGTTCGTGCTGCGCATGATCAACGATTCATTTCAAGTCCGGCCCATCTACATCAGCCGGACGGCCGGGCCCATCGCGGACACGCTGGGCCTCGCGAACAACACCCTCACACAGGGGCTCGCGTCGAAGCTCTTCGTTCCGCCGGCGACCATGGGGCGCGACACCGTGCGCGTGCAGGGCGACGGCTATTTCGACGTCGACACGTCGAAACACCTTTGGAACGACGTATTTCTGGCGCCCAAGTCGTTGGCCAAGCGTCACGGGTGGGTGGACCAGCCGTCGATCGGCATACCGATCCTCTACGTGGCCACGGCCCTCGAGCTGGGACAGCTCGAACAGTCGCTGGGGGATACGCCGGGAGCCGCGCGCGCGATGCACGACGCTCGAGGCATCGTGACGGCGCTCGATCTGGAGGATTCCTTCCCGTCGCTGACGCTTCCACCGCCCCCGCTGCGGCCAGCGGGATCGGGCGATTCCGCGGCCGGGACGCTGACGCCGCTGCCGAAGCCGCCCAAGTGAGGGACGCAGGCACCGGCGCGCGATAGGTGAATCAGCGGCGCCGCGCGGGCAGATTCCCTGCGGTGCCGACGAACAGGCCACGACGTACGGGGACCCCCGACGTGCCGGTGGGCTTCTCCCGATACCCTCCGGGCCCCATATAGTTTCTACTATGGTGCACGCCTATCCCCCGGGTGCGGCATGCTCCCAACCTGCCTTGGCATCGACATCGGCTCGACCACCGTGAAGGTGGTCGCGCTCGATGCTGAACGGCACCTCCTCGCTTCGCGATACGTCCGCTCCTGCGGCCGCCCGCGCGCGGTGGTGGGCGAGACGATCGCGGAGTTGGGGCGAACAATCGATCTGAGCCGTGCCTCGATCGTCGGCCTCTCCGGCTCCGGCGGCGGTCCGCTCGCCGATCTGATCGGCGGAACCCACGTCAATGAACTGGTCGCGCAGACGCGCGCCGTGGGCGAATTCCACCAGGAAGCCCGGACGATCATCGAGATCGGCGGCCAGGATTCCAAGCTGCTGTCGCTTCGCTGGGATGAGGGGAGCCGCCAGATGATGCTGGAGGACTTCGCCATGAACGCGCTCTGCGCGGCGGGCACGGGGGCGTTCCTCGACCAGCAGGCGGAGCGACTCGGCATCGCCATCGACGGCGAATTCGCGCGTCTGGCCATGCAGAGCGTGAGCCCACCGCGCATCGCGGGGCGGTGCACGGTGTTCGCCAAGTCGGACATGATCCACCTGCAACAGGTGGGGACGCCGATGTCCGACATCCTGATGGGCGTCTGCCTGGCGATGGCGCGCAACTTCACCACGGTCATCGGCAAGGGCAAGCGATTCATTCCGCCGATCCTGTTCCAGGGCGGGGTGGCCTACAACGCGGCCGTGAAGCGGGCATTCGAGACCGTGCTGGATCTGGAGCCGGGGTCGATCCTCGTCCCCGAGCACCACACGATCATGGCGGCGCTCGGCGCGGCCTACGTGGCCATGGACGGGCACGACCGCGGGGAGACGACGCGTCGCTTCGTGGGCTTCGACCGACTGGAGGACGCGGTGCGCCGTCAGGCCGCCGCCACCGCCGGCCTGCCGGTTCTGGTGCGGGCGGAGGCGCCGGGGGCGGAGCGATCGGACGGCGCCGCGCTGCCCGCGATGGGGACGGTGGACGCGTGGCTCGGCGTGGACGTCGGGTCGGTGAGCACCAACGTCGTGCTGATCGACGCGGCGAGCCGCGTCCTGGCCCGCCGCTATCTCATGACCGCCGGACGCCCGCTCGAAGCGGTGCGCGAAGGGCTGCGGTTGGTGGCGGCCCAGGTGGGCGACCGCGTGATCGTGCGTGGCGTGGGCGCGACGGGTTCCGGACGGTATCTGACGGGAGATTTCATAGGCGCCGACGCGGTGCGCAACGAGATCACCGCGCAAGCGCGCGCGGCGGCAGCCGCCGATCCCGGCGTCGACACGGTGTTCGAGATCGGCGGGCAGGACAGCAAGTTCATCCGGCTGCAGCACGGTGCGGTGACCGACTTCACGATGAACAACGCGTGCGCGGCCGGTACCGGGAGCTTCTTGCAGGAGCAGGCCGATCGCCTGCAGATCCGGATCGAGGAGCAGTTCAGCGATCTCTCGTTCGACTCGTCGTGTCCCGCGGCGCTCGGGGAGCGGTGCACCGTGTTCATGGAGTCGGATCTGGTGCACCATCAGCAACAGGGTGCGCGGGTCACAGACCTGACCGCGGGACTCGCGTATTCGATCGCCGAGAACTACCTGAACCGCGTCGTCAACGGCCGCCCGCTGGGATCGAGGATCCTCTTCCAGGGCGGTGTCGCCTCGAATGCGGCGGTGGTCGCCGCCTTCTCAGCCAAGCTAGGCCGTCCGATCACCGTGCCTCCGAACCACGACGTCACCGGGGCGATCGGCGCGGCGATTCTCGCCCGCGAGGAGATGGCGCGGCGCAACGGCAACGGAGCAGGTACGCGGTTTCGCGGGTTCGATCTCTCGCAGCGCCGCTACGAGAGTTCGGTGTTCGAATGCAAGGCCTGCCCGAATCTGTGCGAGGTGCACAAGGTGGTGCTCGACGGCGAGACGCCGTTCTTCTACGGCGCGCGGTGCGACAAGTTCGAAGAGGCGGGTCGGGGGATCAGCGTGGGGTGGCGCCAGATTCCCGATCTGTTTGCGGAACGAGAGGCGCTGCTACTCGGGGGATGGACGGAGCCGCCCGCTCGCGCGACGGGCGAGCGGGCGCGGCTTCGCGTGGGCCTGCTCCGGAATCTGACGTTCTTCGATTTCTTTCCGTTCTGGCGCGGCTTTCTGGACCGGCTGGGCTGCGACGTCGTCCTGTCCGCGCCCACCAACCCGTCGGTGGTGAAACTCACGCAGCAGAACGCGGCGATCGAGTCGTGCTTTCCGGTGAAGCTGGCGTTCGGGCATCTGGCGGACTTCGCGGAGCGCGACGTCGACGCGGTGTTGCTGCCGAGCCTGCTGAATCGCGAGGACGGGGCGCCGGGGCAGCCGCATAATCATTACTGCCCACTCATCTCGGCGACGCCGAGCCTGCTGATGGGGAACCGGGCGTCGGGAGCGCAGGGGCCGCGCATCGTGAGTCGTGTGCTGCATCTGGCCAACGAGCGCGCGGCGCGCATCGAGCTGCGCGCGTTGGCGCGCGAATTGACCGGTGCGTCGCGCGGGCTGGCGGATGAGGCGATCCAGGCCGGGTGGGCGGCGCAGCAGGCGTTCGCCAGCGGGGTGCGGGCGCGTGGGCGGGAGGCGCTCTGCGGGGCGGGCGACGACGTGCCCAGGGTGGTGGTGGTGGGCCGGCCGTACACCGCCAACGACCCCGGCGCGAACCTCGATCTGCCGTACCGGCTTCGCCGTCTCGGGGTGCTGCCGGTGCCGATGGACTTTCTGCCGTTGGACGGCACGGGGTTGCCGGCGGTGCACGACGAGATGTATTGGCGGTCGGGGCAACAGATTCTGCAGGCGGCGGCGATCGTGCGGGACGATCCGCGGTTGCAGGCCATCTACCTGACCAGCTTCAACTGCGGCCCTGACGCTTTCCTGATCACGTTCTTTCGCGAGGCGCTCGGCGACAAGCCCTTCCTGGAACTCGAGCTGGACGATCACACGGCCGATGCCGGCATCATCACCCGATGCGAGGCGTTCTTCGACAGTCTCGATCTGCGGAGGATGGCATGACCGTGCCCGCCGAGTCGCGCACCGTGTACATCCCCTACATGTCGGATCATGCCGGGGCGGTGGTCGGGGCGCTGCGCCATCACGGAATTCCGAGCGCCGTGTTGCCGCCGCCGGACGACGAGACGCTGCAGATCGGGTTGGCGCTCTGTCGCGGGCGGGAATGTCTGCCGTGCTTCCTGGCCACGGGCGACGTCATCCGGGCGTGCCGCCACGGCACGATCGATCGGGCGCATGCCGCGTTTCTCATGCCGGGCAGTCCCGGGCCGTGCCGGTTCGGGCAGTACCGGATTCTGCACCGGGTGCTGCTCGACCGCGAGGGATTCGGCGACGTGGAGATCCTGGCGCCGAGTTCAGAAAATTCATATAGAGGCTTCGGGGCCCATCCGCAGGCGCTGCGCCTGCTGGCGTGGCAGGGCGTGGTGGCGGTGGACCTGCTGCTCAAGCTCCGGTACGAGTTCAGGCCGTACGAGCGCGAGGCCGGGGTGACGGAGGCCGCGTATCAGCGGGGGCTGCGCGGGATCGAAGCGGCGACCGCGGCGGGTGGTGGGGGGCGCCTGCTGTCGGCCATGGACGCCGTGGCCGCGGAGTTCGCGGCGTTGCCGGTGGACCGGTCGTCGCCGCGTCCCGTGGTGGCGATGTTGGGCGAGATCTACGTCATGCTGAACGCGCACAGCAACCAGGACATGATTCTCCAGCTCGAAGCGGCGGGGGCCGAGGTGGTGACGGGAACGCTCGCCGAGTGGTTCCACTTTGCGGACGAGACCAAGATCGACCGGGACGTGCTGTTCGGGTCGTGGGGGAGCATGCTCGGCACCAGGGCGCTGAGCACGTACCAGCAGCGGTTCGAGCGCCGGATGTTGGGCCGCGTCGCCCGCCTGCTGCGCCAGCCGGCCGATCCGCACATGCGCGAGTTGTTCGCCATGGCGAGCCCGTACTTCGATCCGCTGCTCGGCACGGAGGCGCTGCTCTCGGTGGCCAAGGTGGTGCATTACGCGCGCGAGGGGGTGTCGGGGATCGTGAACGTGATGCCCTTCTCGTGTATGCCGGGGATCGTGGTGAGCGGGCTCTCGGCGTCGCTGCGGCGCGACTTCGGGCAGTTGCCCTGGCTCGACGTGATGTTCGACGGCCAGAGAATCACGAACATCCGCACGAGGCTCGAGGCCTTCGTACATCAGGTATCCCAGTTCGCGCGGGCGAAGCAGAGCTGACATGGGGTGGACATCGGTGGTCAAGCGGGGGCGTTCCGTGATGCGCGTGATCGTTCGGGCGGCGGCTTCTGGCGTCTGGTTCGCGAGTGCGGCCTGCTTTGCCTACCGGCCCGTTGGTCTCGCCCCAACGCCCGGGTCCCAGGTCCGGATCGTGTTCACCAGCGCGATCACCGTTACCACGCTGGGGTCTGGATCGGACAGCACGCGGCGCGCGTACCCCGGCGTGCTGGAGGCGAACGGAACGATTCGGGCGGCCGCACGCGATACCGTCGCGTTACGCCTCGGCGAACTGCGAACGGCGCGCAGCACTCTCCCCGACGTGTCCGGGCAGGTGGCGCTCCTTCCCACGGCGCAGATCGCGCGGATCGAAGAGCGGCGCTTCCAAGCTGGGACCACGGTCTTGGTGAGCGTCGGCGTGGCCGTTCTTGCCCTCACGACCTTCATCGTCATTGTCACGGCGGCCCTGATCCGGGGATTCTAAGCCCCGACGTGGACGTCCGCGGCGTGACGTCGCTTGGCGCACTGGATCTTCGAGCGGGGAGCGGATGGCGCGCGCGCGGCGACGTTGCCGTGTCTGGCCGCATTTGCTTGACACCCGGCGAGGCGGGACGTTTAGTGTAGTGCGAAGGGTCGGCCCCGGCAGGCACCGTCAGGCGTCTGCCGCGGACCTCAACTGGGGGATAGCCACATGAATTGGATCGTCTCGTTGATCATGGGCGGAATCGTCGGCTGGCTGGCGAGCATGGTCATGAAGACCGATGCACAGATGGGCTTGGTAGCCAACGTGCTGGTGGGCATCGTTGGTTCGGTCCTGGGCTACTGGATTGCCGGACTGCTCGGCATGGCGCCCACGGGAGGCGTGATGCGCTTCGCGGTCGCGATCGCGGGTGCGGCGTTGCTGATCTTCATCCTGCGCAAGATGGGCGTCTTCGCGAAGGCGTAACGCCGGTGGCGGTGCAGCGGCGGGTGACCGCTTGGGCTGTAGGCCAGCGGCGCCCGCGCCCATGGAGTCGGCGAACTGCGAACGGCCGCCGGCTCTCTTCCTGACGTGGCGGGTGTGGCTCCGCGTTCGCGACCAATCGCGTTCATTTCACGGCCACCCTTGCGAAGGGAGGGTGAGTGTCCGCGGCATTAGGGGAATAGAATATGGCCATTCGCGTCGTTCGACTTGGCAGCCCTCGCCACGCAGACGAGGGAACCCGCATCGGGACCGTGCGCCGCCCGCCACGCGGAGTCCCGAAGGCCGAATTCGCAAAGCAGAACTGGTACGACGTATGGTTCCCGACCCTCGCGCCGAGCGCGGCGACGGTAAGGATCGGACAGGAGGCGGCCACGGTGGCGGCCTGGAACAAGTTCGCGAGGCGGTACCGGGCGGAGATGTCCTCTCGGGAGGCGGCTCACGCCCTGGACCTTCTCGCCGCGCTGTCGCAACAGAGCAACTTCTCCGTCGGCTGCTACTGCGAAAACGAAGAGCATTGCCATCGCTCGGTGCTGCGCGCTCTGCTTCTGGAGAAGGGCGCCAAAGTCGCCAGCGAAGGGGCGGTCGCGTCGCCGCGTTCGTAGCCGCGATCTCCGATGAAGCGCGTCGGCATGCTGGTGCCGGCCATCGACCTGGAGAAGGCAACCGGTCTGCTGGCCACGCGAGACGCGCCCGGGCGGTTCCGGGAATTCACGCCGGAGCGAATGCGATGCCCCTTGCTTCTCCTGACCTCAACGAAGTCTTTCCCTTATAGTCGCTCCAACGCGGAACGCGCATCATTCAACATGGCAGTGACCGGCCAGCATGGTGTGGGGCACGGGCAGGAAGGGGCGGGCCTGAACACATGACCGGTCGACCTGCGGAAACCGATGGCGTCGTGGGAGGGACTATGTGGAATCGCGCGAAGCTGTTCGTGGCGGGTTCGATGGTGGTATCGGCGATGCTTGGGGGATGCGGCGGCTCGTCGACGGGTCCGAGCCCGGCGTCTCTCACGGGGACGTGGACGGCGACCAAGATGGAGTTCGTGAAAGCGGGCAGCCCCGCCACGACGGCGGATCTCGTCGCCAAGGGCGCGACGGTCACGCTCGATCTGAGGGCAAGCCACGATTACACGCTGACGGTCAAGATGCCGGGGCAGGCCGATGAGTTGACGACGGGCACGTGGAGTTCGTCGGCGGACATGCTCTCGATGACCGTGACCGGTTTCACGGGTGAGCGGCAGTTCGCCATGAATCTGAGCGGCAATACGATCACGCTCGGTGGTGCGGACGTGGATTTTGACTTCAATGACGACGGGATTGACGAGCCGGCAAAGTTGAGTATGGTGTTGACGAAGTAACGCGCGCGCCGCGTACGGCGGCGGGCCGGTCCGCGTTCGCCCGATCCAACCCCCACAGGAACAGGCGTCCATGCACAAATCGCCGATTGTACTCGCCATGGCCGTCCTGGCCGCAGGACCGATCGCCGCATCCGCGCAGACGCCGGCGACTTCGAAGGCCGAGGTAATGGCGACCGTGCACCAGTTCGTGGACGCGTTCAACAAAGGCGACACGAAGGTGGTCCTGGCGGCCTGCGCCGATCAGACGTCCATCATCGATGAGTTTCCGCCCCACGAATGGCATGGGGCCGGGGCGTGCGCCCGGTGGTCGAGTGACTACGACACCGACGCCAGGAAGAATGGGATTACCGATGGGGTCGTCACGCTCCGCGACCCGTCGCACGTCGACATCGCCGCCGACCGCGCCTACGTCGTCGTGCCGGCGGACTACTCGTTCAAGAAGAACGGGAAGCCGGTCAAGGAAGTCGGCTCGGTGTTCACGCTCGTCCTGCACAAGGGCCAGGCAGGTTGGAAGTTGACGGGATGGGCGTGGGCCAAGCATTAGGCGCCGCCGCTCGGAGCGCGGAGTAGGGGAGCGCCCGGCTGGCCGTGTTCGCGGGTCATGATTATGATAGGTGCGCCGCGGTTCGCATACGACGCCAGTCGGAGGATGAAGCCATGAATGTCGCCCCACCGGCCAATTCCCAGAGTCCCGCCACGCTTCGCCCTTCGCTGGGATCGGTGGCGGCGCGGATCCTGCTGCACGCCGGGTTTCTGGTCGTGGCCGTGGGGTGCTTGGCGGCGTACGAGCACTTCAAGATCGAGGGACCGTCGAGTGCATCGCTCGTGAGCTTGGTGGCGGCCGCCGGCTTCGCGTTTGCTCCGCTGCGCGACCTGATCCGGGTCGCGTTCGGGGTCGAGGGCAAGGCGTTGCATCTGGTACACGGCGTGGGCGGACTGGCGCTCGTCGCGTTGCCGGTCACCGGCGTCGTTTCCGGCGCGCCGGTGCTGACCCACGCCGCGCTGGCGCCGTTCGCAATCATGGGCGCCGCACAGGCGGTCATGCACCAGAACCATCCGCGCAATGCGAAACAGGCCGCGGCGCTGCAAAGCTTCGCGGCGAGCCTGCCGGAGGTGGCGGTGTTCGCAAACTCGAAGAACCTCGCCTCGCCGGAGGCCGCTAAGCAGGCGGTGGTGGCTCTATCCGACATCGTGGCCAAGGCGCAGGCGCTGGGCGAAACCGAGCTGGAGTCAGATCCCGGTTTCCAGAGCGCGCTGAGCCAGGTGTCGACGCGCTTCGGGGCGAACCTGGGGCTGGACGCAGTCGACCTCGCGCTGGCCAAGCTGGCGGCGAACCCCGCCACGGCCAGCGCGGTACCCAGGCTGCGGGCGCAACTCGCATCGGCGCGCCGGACGATATCGGCCGCCGGGAGCCGTTAGCCGAAGCGAGAAGGGTGGCTCGCGGCGTTCGGCCGCCGGCAGTATGATTCGGCGCCGCAGTAGGCCCCATGCGAACGACGTCGTGAGCGCGGACTGGCCCGACCTGTCTCAATGAGCCCAACGTCCGATTGCCGGACGGGAGATTTCATGAACGCGAATTCGCCGGTACCCGACGGCGCCCCCAAGCGCGCCGAGCCCATGTCCTTCCGTGCCCGCGACCTCGCCGCTTCGCTGACCGTCAACGATCTGGCGAAGAGCCTGGCTTGGTACTGTGACGTCGTAGGCTTCACCGTCGACCAGAAGCATGAGCGCGAGGGGAAGGTACGGGCGGTGTCGTTGAAAGCCGGCGACGTGCGGATCGTGCTCGGTCAGGACGACGGAGCCAAGGGATGGGACCGGGTCAAGGGCGAGGGATTGTCGCTGCGTTTCACGACGGTCCAGAACATCGACGACGTGGCGGCGCGGATCAAACAGCGCGGCGGGACGCTCGAGTCGGAGCCTGCCGACATGCCCTGGGGGGCGCGCGTCTTGCGGCTGCGCGACCCGGACGGGTTCTTGTTGGCGATCTCGTCCGTGGCCGCGACCTGAGCGGGAGTTGGCCCGTTCCACGACGCTTCCCCGCGTCTCCATCGTGATCCCCGCGCGCAACGCCGGCCGCTTTCTGCGCCCGGCGGTGCTCAGCGCGCTCGCCGACGGGTTGGACGGAATCGAGGCCGTAGTCGTGGACGACGGCTCGACCGACGGCAGCCTCGTCGAGATCGCGGACCTGCCGGTGACCGTGGTCTCCGGCCCGCCGCGCGGCGAGGCCGCGGCTCGGAACGCCGGCGTGCGCGCTGCGGCGGCGCGTTTCGTGACGTTTCTCGATGCCGACGACCTCATGGTGCCGGGTAGCCTGGCGCCGCGCACCGCGCTCCTGGAGCGCGAGCCGGAGGTGCTCGCCGTGGGCGGCCTGCCGTCCCGACTCATCGGCGAGGACGGCGCGCTCCTGGCCGATGTCTTCGAGCGCATGGCGGCATCTCTGAGCTTTCCGCTGAACCTCGACATGGGGTTCTACCGCTCGGGGCGCTTCTTCCCGGTCCAGAGCGCGCTCTACGTTTACCGCCGAGAGGTCTTTGACGCGGTCGGCCCCTTCGACGAGGCGCTGCCCGGGGCCGTGGACGCGGACTTCCAGTTCCG
Organism: Gemmatimonadaceae bacterium; assembly: GCA_035533015.1. NCBI lineage: Bacteria > Pseudomonadati > Gemmatimonadota > Gemmatimonadia > Gemmatimonadales > Gemmatimonadaceae > Gemmatimonadaceae bacterium. Next base: position 39,927 of record DATLUQ010000006.1, read on the forward strand.
CCTGCTCGCGCGCTCCGCGACCCCGCTACTGCGCGTGCCGGTTTTCGACCGGCGTCTGCACGGGACGAACCTCTCGTTCGGCGACGCGCGCACGGGAGCGCTGGCTTTCCGCCCACAGATGCTGGACGCGATCCGGCTGATCAACCGCCGCCACGGCCTGGACGCGGTGGAGGTCGTGCCGTGGGAGTGCGAGTACCTGGGATGAACGATCCGAGGTGTTGCGTCGACGGCTGACGGCTCACAGTTCGCCGCTCTCGATTGCGGTGGGGTGACGGGCCGCCGCCGTCTTGCCCCCTTCCGGTCCCCCCTCCATTTTCTCCCGGTTCAAGAGGGGGAGCCCACACATGCATGCCACACGAATGATCATCGGCGCGACGGCCGCGCTGCTCGTTTCGATTCCGGCCGGCGCGCAACAGCGGGGCCGCGGGCGCGGCGGAGCGCCGGAGGAAGCGGCGCCGACCGAGATGAACCGGTTGCCGGCCGTCGATTCGGTCGTCGTCACGCACCACACCGCCACGATCGGTGGACAGAAGCTCGACTACACGGCGACCGCGGGTACCTACGTGGTTCGCGACGACGCGGGCACGCCCAAGGCGACCTTCTTCTTCGTCGCGTACACCAAGGACGGCGTGGCCAACGTGGCCGACCGTCCGGTGGCGTTCGTCTACAACGGCGGGCCCGGCTCGGCGTCGCTGTTCACGCACATGGGCATGGGGCCGGAGAAAGTCGTGCTCACGCCCGACGGGCACGGCATGCCGGCGCCGTACCGCGTCAAGGACAACGAGGACTCGTTTCTCGACGCCACCGACCTCGTGTTCGTGGACGCGATCTCCACCGGCTTCAGTCGGCCGGCGCCGGGCCAGAACCCGTCGCAGTTCTACGGCGTGGTCCAGGACGCCAATGCGTTCTCGGACTTCATCTACCAGTACATCACGCGCAACGAGCGGTGGGACTCCCCCAAGTTCCTCATCGGCGAGAGCTACGGCACGACACGCTCGGCCGAGCTCTCGGGCGTGCTGCTGCATCGCCACAACATCAATCTGAATGGCATCGTGCTGCTCTCGACCGTCGCCTTCGCGCCGTGGGGCGCCGACGACCGGTCGGAGTTCTTCCTGCCGACGTACGTGACGTCGGCCTGGTTTCACCACCTGCTCGCGCCCGACCTGGAGAAGCTGTCGGTCGATTCCATCGCGCAACTGGCGCGGACCTTCGCTCACGGCGAGTACGCCCAGGCGCTGGAACAGGGCGACGAGTTGCCGCCGGCGCAGGAGCAGAAGGTCGTGGCCGACATGGCGCGCCTCACGGCGCTGTCGCCGGAATACATCAGAGAGTCGGATCTCCGGGTGAGCTCGTTCCGCTGGTTCGCGCAGCTCATGCGCGACAAGCGGGAGATCGTCGGGCGGCTGGACTCGAGGTTCACCGGCTACAACCGGGACGCGGCCGCCGAGCGCCCGGAGTACGACCCGAGCGAGGCGTCGTACCTCGGCGCGTTCACGGCGACGTTCATGGATTACGTGCGGCGCGACCTTCACTGGGACAGCAACGCGTTCTACACGGTGACGGCGAACGTGCGGCCGTGGGATCAGACCGGCGGCACCGAAGTGGCGGAAACGCTGCGCTCGGCGATGACCGAGGAGAGTTCGCTCAAGGTCCTCGTGCTGTGCGGGTATTACGATCTGGCCACGCCGTTCAACGGAATCGAGGAGACGGTGTCGCACATGCAGCTCGAGCCGGCGGTGCGGAAGAACATCAGCTTCGATTACTACGCGTCGGGGCACATGGTGTACATCGATCAGAAGGCACACGACAAGATGCATCACGACGTCGATGCATTCATCAATTCGAATTACGCGCATTGAATCGAGGCGCCACCGACACCTGAGGGCCGTGAGCGGCGGATGCGATCGGTGGGTGCATCCCCGTCAGCGCGTTCAAATATTGGGCAACGAAGACGCGGAGCAGCGACGCGTACGTTTCGTTCTCCTCGGAGTTGACGCAGATGTGGATCGTGGGAGGGGAACGGTCGCGCAGGTCGAGCGGATGCCAGTCCGAGGTTCTGCACGGCCATGACCTCAGGGTTCTGGCCGAGCCGGACCAGGAATTCGTGCCACCCGTTTCTGTTCAGGATGCTCAGACGCTTGCGCGTTGGCCGCGGTCCCGAACGCACAGCGTTTCGCGCCGCATGAACGCCGGCGGGTGGTAGACGTTGCAATCGGTCCTGCCGGAACCCGGCGACGCGATGGCGAGAATCGAGCCGTCGTCGGAGTACGTGAGCACGGGGCCTGTGCCAGCCAGGCATTCCATCCTCGCCTGGGCCCGATCTCGGACGCGCCATCACCGTACTTGCCTCGGCGGCGGCGCCTGGTCAGATTGGCGGCGCACGGCGTTACTCTGAAATCGTGCCGTGCCGGGTCAGGATGCGGTTCGGCCGCGCGCGCGAGGTGCTCGCCAAGTGTTCCAGAAACTCTCCCGCCTGCTGTACCGCGCGATGCGTCACGTCTTGCGCCTTGGCGTGATGGCCGCGGTGATGATGGCCGTCGGCTGGTTGTTGCAGGACGAGCTGACGGCCCAGACGTATTCCTATCTGACGCGCGTGCAAGGCGAGGCGCTCGCGGCGGTTAGAGGCATCAATCCGCTGCAGATCAAGGACCGCTTCGTGTGCGCGATGCGGCCCTCGATCGAGTCGATGAACCGGATGTCCGCCGGCCTGGCCTACCATCCGCCCCTGGCGTCGGACTGCATGTACACGCTGTCGAACATGCCGCGCACATCGGGACACGATTCGCATTCGGATTCGACCGCCAGTTCAGCGGCGGCGCTCCCGCCGCCGGTCGTGCGCCACTGGGCGGACAATTCTTCGCCCATGGTGAGCGCCGTGATCGCGTTCCTCGATACGGGTTGGCATCTGGTGGTTCAGCGGTCGGTGTTCGCAACGGTGTTCGCGCTGTTCGCGTTCGTGCTCGGCGCACTCATCGCCGGCATGCTGATGATGCTGCCGAGGTTCACGTGGCACCCGTACCTCGGTGGGGTGGTGTTCTGTGTCGGCGCGGTCGCCTTCGCTTGCCTCGTGGCGTGGGGCATGCAGATGCTCATGGAGGGCGGCCTCTACCTGTTCGGCAGAGTTACACAGATTGCCGGGCTCTGCTGCGGCGGCGCCGGCATGTCGTATCTCGGCTACAGCTTCTTCATGAAGACCATCGAGGTGAGGGTCCACGAGGGGATCGAGCAGGTCATGCCGCACTGAGCATTCGTCACGACCGACCGACGCCCGGCCATGCGCGCGTTCGGTGTGGCGCGGGCGGTTTGAGGAGCGCGGCGGGAGCAAGAGGAGACCGGCTAGAAATTGCCCTCGCAAATGAATCCTTTGGCATCCGGGCCACACACCGGACGCCAGGTGGGATGGCGAATCGCGAGTACCTGCGAATGCACCAGTTGAAGTTCGCCATTCCAGGATTCCAGAAATACCTCCAGCCAATGGGCTCGTCCCATCCGCTCCCAGTCGTGATAGATCGTACCACTCGGTCGCGGCGACCGACTCCGGTGGATGACGGGAATGGCGAAGCTCACGCGCTGCCACCAGTGGAGCACGTGCTCCTGGTCTCGAAAGATGCGGACGATGCGTCCGTGCACGCGGACTGCCTCGGCGCTTCTCTGCTGCGGCGCGGCGCCGAACCGCCGGATCTGAACGTGAATGGGCGCCTGTGCCCGCGCCTCTTCGTAGGCGTACGGTCCCATCATTCGTCGATCTCTCCCTGGTTACGTGGTGCGCGCCGCACCGTCATCGCGCGCTCACCGCCGCCCTGACGGCCGCCCGGCTCACCTTGCCCGCCGCATTTCGCTCCAGCCGCTCGACGAACCAGATCCGCTTCGGCGCCTTGACCGACCCCAGCTCGCCTTTGACCCAGGCAATCAGTTCGTCGCCGGCAACGGCCATTGCCGGGCGCACGACCACCGCGGCATTCACGGCCTCTCCCCATTTGGGATCTCCCATGCCGAACACCGCGCACTCGGCCACCGCCGGGTGGCGCGCCAATGCGGCTTCGACGTCGGCGGGGAACACCTTGAACCCGCCGCTGTTGATGACCTCGCGCAGCCGTCCGCGAATGAACAGGTACCCCCGGCCGTCGATCATCCCAAGGTCGCCCGTGTGCAGCCACCCGTCCACGATGGTTCGCTCGGTCTCGTCGGGTTGGTCGAGATACCCGTTCATGAGCAACGGACCGGACACCACGATCTCGCCCACGCCGCCCGGCGGCAGCATGGCGCCGTCGGCGCCCATGATGCCGACCGTCGCGACGGACGACGGCCGGCCGACCGACGTGAGATTCTCCTCGATCAGCAGTTCGCGGGCCCGCATCGCCGAGATGATCTGCGGCGCTTCGACCTGCCCATAGGCGGTCTCGATCACCGGCCCGAGCACGCGCTGGCAATCGCGAATGCGCTGCGGCGGCATGGGCGCCGCCGAGTAGATCACGTGGCGGAGCGACCGTAGCGCTGCCCGCGGGACCTCCGCGTGCCCGATCAGCGCATACAGCAGCGTTGGCGGCGCATATATCGTGGTGACGGCGTGCGTCGATATCGCATCGAGCACCGCCTTCGGTTTGGCATCCGCGAGCAGTACGTGGCGGCCGCCGACCTCCAGAATCGGCAGCACGAAGCACGACGCGCCGTGCGTGAGCGGCGCCGCGATGAGATTCACGTCATCACGGCGGAACTCGAAGAAATCCCGGAGCCCGTCCGCCTGGGCGTTGACGCAGCGCAGCGATTGGACCACCGGCTTCGGCGTGCCCGTGCTGCCGCCGCTGAACTTGATGATCTGCGCATCGCCGGCATCGCGACCGACGCGCGCCGGGGCCTGCCCGGCCCACTCCCCCACCAGTTCTCCGATGGTGAGCGGCTTCGCTCGGTGGCCTTCCGATTCGCGACGACCCCCGAATGTTTCTGAATCGCTCCGGGCGATGATCAGCGGTGCCGCGGTCGGTGTGAACCGGTCGACGCACGACGCGTCGGCCACGATGATCGCGGGACGCGTCGCCGCGATCATCGCGTCGAGTTCGGCGCGCCCGTTCCGAGGATTGAGCGGCACCCACACTTTTCCCGCGGCGTACGTGGCGAGCAGGGCCAGCAGGTGCTCGAAGGTATTGCCCGCGCAGATCCCGACGCGGCCGCCCGGCGCGCGATCGATACCCTGGAATGCCGCGGCGAGTGCGTGGACATGGGCCCCGAGTTCGGCGTACGTCACGTCGGCGCCGAGGCGGCCCGCGATGGCGACGGCGTCGGGATTCCTGGCAACGCTGTCGTAGAATCGGTCGATCGGTTGCAGCACTTGCTCCGTTCCCCGGGATGGGATAGTCTCGTGGCATCACGGGTCCCGTGTCAACGCTGTCGCCCCAGGTCAAACGCCCCGCATGAGCTTCCCGATCCTCGGCCTGCACCACGTGACGGCGACGGTCGACGACGCGCAGGCCGATCTCGACTTCGGCCTCGACGCCCTCGGCCTCCGTCTCGTGAAGAAGACGGTGAACTTCGATAATCGCGGTGTCTATCATTTCTACTACGGAGACGAGCGCGGAACGCCCGGGACGCTCTGGACCACCTTCCCCTATAGAACGCGGGGAGTTCCGGCGGGCATCAAGGGCGCCGGCCAGGTGACCGTCACCTCGTTCTCCGTTCCGGCGGGGTCCCTCGACCGCTGGAAGACGCGGCTCCGCGCCCGCGGCTTCACCGTGACCGACGCCCCGCCGCGATTCGGCGAAGAATCGATCATCGTCGCCGATCCGTCAGGACTGTTCATCGAACTCGTCGGCACCGCCGGTGACACGCGCCGTCCGTGGGTCGCCAGCGACATCGACGAGGCGTCCGCCGTGCGCGGCATTCACAGCGTGACGATGACCGTCGGTGATCCCGCGCCGACGCTGGCGTTCATGCGCGACTGGTTCGGCTTCGACGTCACCGAGGAGATGGAGGGACGCCGGCGGGTGTCGGTGAATGGAGTGGGGCCGGGCAGGTCCATCGACGTTCTCACGTCGTCGGACGGCGCGCGCGCCCGGAACGGCGTCGGGACGGTGCACCACGTGGCCATGGCGATCGCCGAATCGGGCGAGCAGCTGCGGCTGCGCGAAGCGCTGATCAGCCGGGGAATCGCGGTCACGCCCGTGATGGACCGGTCGTACTTCCAGTCGATCTACTTCCGGGAGCCCGGGGGCGTGCTGTTGGAGGTGGCGACCACGGCCCCCGGATTCGCGGTCGACGAGCCGGTGGAGCAGTTGGGGCGCGGACTCAAGCTGCCGCCGTGGGAAGAATCCAAGCGCGCCGAGATCGAGGCCGCGCTTCCGCCCGTACGGTACTGAGATGGAACCCCACGCCGCGCACCGCGTCGCCCACGCCGGCCCTGTCCTGGACCGCGCGGAAGCCGTCATGATCATGGTGCACGGCCGGAACGCGGGCCCGAGCGCCATTCTCGCGCTTCGCGCCGTCATCGACCGACCGCGCTTTGCCTGCGTGGCCCCCGCGGCGCCCGGCGGCACCTGGTATCCGTTTGGCTTCATGGCATCGCGGGAAACGAACGAACCCGGCCTGAGTTCCGGGCTCGCCGTCATCGAGTCGCTCGTGGTCGATCTCATGGCACGCGGCTTGCCGTCGCACAAGATCGTGCTGCTCGGCTTTTCGCAGGGAGCCTGCCTGGCGTCCGAGTTCTCGATTCGGCACCCGCGACGCTACGGGGGCGTGCTGGTGCTGAGCGGCGGTCTGATCGGCCCGCCGGGCACGACCTGGGACGACGTCACCACGTCGCTCGACGGCACGCCGGTGTTTCTCGGATGCAGCGACATCGACAGTCACATCCCGATGCAGCGCGTGATCGAGAGCGAGGCCGAGTTCACGCGGCTCGGCGCGCGCGTCACGCGAATACTGTATCCGGGGATGGGCCATCTCGTGAATGACGACGAGATCGTCCACGTGCAGGCGGTGCTGGACGAGGTGCTGCCCACGCCGTGACGACCCGCCATGCCAGCGGCCCACGGGATTCAGGCGAGGCCGCCCCGCTGAGTTTCCGTCGCGATCTCCCGGGAACGCGGGTGGTATTCGCGCCCGGCGCGCTGCGGGAGTTGCGGCCGCAGCTCGCGCACCTGGGCGTCCGCCGCGCGTTCGTCGTGACGACGGGCGGCCGAGCGGCCGGGCTCGCGTCGCCGCGGGACGTGCTGGGCGATGCACTCGTGGAGGTGTTCGGCGGCGCGCGCGAGCACGTGCCGGTGGACACCGTCTCGGAGGCGCTCGGCCGCTTTCGCGCGTCGCGCGCCGACGGGTGCATCGCGATCGGGGGCGGGTCGGCGATCGGACTCGGCAAGGCGATCGCCAGAGCGAGCGGCGCTCCGCTCGTCGCCGTGCCCACGACCTATTCCGGTTCCGAGATGACCTCCATCTGGGGTCAGACCGACGCCGCCGGCAAACGCACCGGCCGAGATCCGGCCGCGAAGCCGCGGCTCGTGATCTACGACGTCGCGCTCACCCTGGGGTTGCCCGCCGACCTGAGCGCGGCCAGCGGCATGAATGCGATGGCGCACGCGGTGGAGGCGATGTACGCCGCCAATGCCACCGATGGCACGCGCGCCATGGCGGAAGAGGCGGTGCACTCCCTGACGGCCGGCCTGCCGGCCGTGGTCGCGATGGGAAGCGAACTCGGGGCGAGGACCCTGGTGCTGGTCGGCGCTCATCTGGCCGGGTGCGCGCTCGACGAGGCGTCGATGGGGCTCCATCATCGGATCTGTCACGTGCTTGGCGGAACGTTCAAGCTGCCGCACGCGCGCACGCACGCGGCCGTGCTGCCCCACGTGGTGGCGTTCAATGCGGAGTCGGCCGCGGAGGCGATGCGGCGGCTGGGCGACGCCATCGGGAACGCGGACGTGGCGGCGGGCCTCGCGGCGCTCAATCGCACGCTGCGCATCGGCGCCACGCTCGGCGAGCTCGGGCTGCGCCGCACGGATGTGGATCGCGCGGCCGACGAGATCGCGGCGGCGCCGTATCCGAACCCCAGGCCCGTCACGCGCGAAGACGTTCGCATGGTGCTGTCGGCCGCACTCTGAGGCCGGCATACGGTCGGTTCGCCGTGCGGGGCGACCGCCAGTAAGATAGATGCCGCACCATCGCGCCCCCGCATTCCGCGTCCCGCGCGGTGACCACCATATGGAGACCCCATGTCCGAGCCGAACGCAGGAACGGGACTTCGCCGCGTACTGCGCCTGTGGGACCTGGTGTTCTTCTATGTGGTGGCGGTGGTGGGAATGCGATGGGTTGCCGTGGCCGCTGCGGCCGGCCCCAGCGCGCTGGTGATCTGGGTGGTGGCCGCCGTGGCGCTCTTCATCCCGCTCGCATTCACGGTGCTCGAACTGTCCTCCCGGTATCCACAGGAGGGCGGGATCTACATCTGGACCAAGCAGGCGTTCGGTGAGTTCACTGGTTTCATGACCGGGTGGACGTATTGGGGCGCCAACCTGACGTATCTGCCCGGGCTCCTCTATTTCGCCGCCAGCAGCGCGCTCTACATTTTCGGCGGTCGCTTCGCGCATCTCCAGAGCAGCGGGGTCTACTTCATGGCCGTGGCGCTCGGCGGGCTGGCGCTGGCGACCTGGCTCAACATCGTGGGCCTGCAGTTCGGCAAATGGCTCGCCAACGTCGGCGCCTTCGCCACCTGGATCCCGATGGCGGTGCTGATCGCGATGGGCCTCTTCGCCGGCTGGAAGTTCGGCTCGGCCACGCCGATCACGGGTGAGAGCCTGATGCCGAGCACCGGCTTGAAGGACATGATCTTCTGGGGCACCATCGCCTTCGGGTTCAGCGGCCTTGAAGCCGGCTCGTTCATGGGCGAGGAGATCGAGAACCCCCGGCGCACGGTGCCCCGCGCCGTCCTCATCGCGGGTGTGATCATCCCCGCCATCTACATTCTCGGTACCCTTGCCATCCTGCTGGCGCTGCCCCGCGGACAGATCACGGGGCTCCAGGGCATCATGGACGCCATCGTGCGCACTGGCGACCGGGTGGGCGTCACGGGATTGGGGCCGATCGCGTCGGTCCTGATCGTGGTCAGTACGCTTGGCGGCGTGGGCGTCTGGCTTTCGGCTCCGGCCCGGCTTCCATTCGTAGCCGGCATCGACAACTATCTGCCTCGTGCGTTCGGCCGGCTGCATCCCCGCTTCGGCACGCCGTACGTGGCGCTGCTGCTCCAGGCCGGCGTCGCCGCCGTCTGCGCCATCCTGGGGCAGGCGGGAGAGACGCCCAAGAAGGCCTATGAGATCCTCGTCAGTCTCGGAATCATCTCCTACTTTCTGCCCTACCTGACCATGTTCGCGGCCATGATCCGGCTTCAGCGCGAACCCGCCGGTTCCGAAGTGATGCGCGTGCCGGGCGGCAAGTCCATGGCGATCCTGTTCGGGGCGCTGGGGTTCACGACCTCGGCGGTCTCGATCGTGCTGGCCGCGATCCCGCCGGCCGGCGAACCCCATCCCGGCCGATACGTGTTCAAGGTGGTCGGGTTGAGCGCTCTGCTCGTGGTCGCCGGCGCGGTGACGTATGCCGCGGGGAGTCGCAAGCGAGCGCGCGCGATGCTCGAGCGAGAACGTACGCCGTGATGTTCACAACAGGAGACCGCTTCATGCTTCGTTCGTTCAGACCACTCGCGCGTTCCGCGTGGATCGCCGCCGCGTTCGTCACACTCGTTTCGGCGCGCGGCGAGGCGCAGGGCATCGACAGGCTGCCCGCCGATCTCTCGGCCAGAGTCCGGGCCACCGTCGCCGATGTGATCGGCAGGACCCAGGTGCCGAGCGCCGAGGTGGGGATCGTGCAGAACGGGCGAATCGTGTACGTGGCCGCGTTCGGCCACGCCCGGTTGTCGCCCCCGCTGCCCGCTTCACCCGACATGCACTACGCCATCGGATCGATCAGCAAGCAGTTCACGACGGCCGCCGTGCTGCTGCTTGCCCAGGAGGGCAGGCTGACGCTGGACGATCCCGTCGCGAAGTACTTTCCGGAGCTGACCCGCGCCAGCGACGTGACCATACGCAATCTGTTATCGCATACGTCGGGTTACGAGGATTACGCCCCGCAGGACTACACCATTCCGGCGTGGACGAAGCCGACGACGGCCGAAGCCATTGTGCACGAATGGGCCACCAAGCCGCTCGACTTCGCGCCCGGCACGCAGTACCAGTACAGCAATACGAATTTCAATATCATCGGGCTGATCGTCGAGAAGGCGAGCGGCCAGCCGTTCTGGAGCTTCCTCAAGTCACGGGTGCTCGATCCGCTGGGGTTGACCCATACGATCGATCTCGATACGCAGCGCGATCAGCTCGAGCCAACCGGGTACTTCCGCCACGCGCTCGGTCCACTCCGGCCGGCCCTGATGGAAGCGCCGGGCTGGTATTTCGCCGACGGGGAGATGGCGATGCCGGTGGGCGACCTCCTGCAGTGGGACATCTCGTTGATGAACCAATCGCTGCTGGCGCCTGCCTCGTATGCTGCCATGGAGACCCGCACCAGACTGAAGAATGGTCAGGAGATCGCGTATGGGCTCGGTCTGAGCGTCGGGGTCCTCGACGGGCACCGCATGGTGACGCACGGCGGTGAGGTGGGCGGCTTCGTGGCGTCGAACACCGTGTTTCCCGACGACAAGACCGCGGTGGCCGTGCTGACCAATCAGGAGGCGAGCCCCGCCGCCGGCGCGATCGGCCGCGCGATCTCGGCGCTGCTGCTCGGCCCGGCGCCGGCGTCCGACGAGACCGCGAAGGCCGAAGCCCTGGCCCGCCAGGTGCTTGCCGGGCTGCAGAAGGGTACGATCGACCGCGCGCTGTTCACGGCCAACGCCAACTTCTATTTCGACAGCACCGCGATCGACGACTACGCCTCGAGCCTGTCGCCATTGGGCGCGATCAAGACGCTGCGGCAGACGTCGATGTCGCTCCGTGGCGGGATGACGTATCGCGCGTTCGCGGTGGAGTTCGCCGGCGGCGCCAAGGTCATGATCTCGACCTACACGACGGGCGACGGGAAGTTCGAGCAGTTCCTGGTGGAACCGGCGGGGTGAACGCGTGCTGTCGAGAGGGGGGGAACCGGGCCGCTTCCGGAAGGCAGGGGCGGGGTCTGGCGGTGGGGGGCGGCCAAGGGTACTGTAGTCGTTCCAACCTCTTCCCCCAGGAGGCCGTCCCATGCCGCAGTATGTGATCGAGCGCAACATCCCCGGTGCCGGCAAGCTCACGCCCGCCGAACTCAAGGCCATCTCGCAGAAGTCGTGCGGCGTGCTGGACCAGCTCGGTACCAAGATCCAGTGGGTGCACAGCTACGTCACCGCGGACCAGATCCTCTGCATCTACCGCGCGCCCAACGAGCAGATGGTGCGGGAGCATGCCCGCCTCGGGGGGTTCCCCGCCGACAAGGTGTCGGAGATCAAGACGATCATCAATCCGACCACAGCGGAGTAGCATGCCGGGTGGTGCCCAATGGCCATCCGTCCCCCCGCCACGGCCAGACAATGGCCGAGGAGACGACCATGAGTGTCGCAGAGTCGTTCGGCCAATCAGGGTTCGCTCAGTTCATCAACAGCTCCGCAGGTCGCATCCTGCGCCTGGTCGTGGGTGTCGCCCTGATCTACTGGGGGTACATGCAGCGCGGCACCCAGGCCGGGACGGTCTTCATGGTGATCGGACTCGTTCCGCTGTCGGCCGGGCTCTTCAACTGGTGCTATATCAGCGCTCTGCTGGGCGGCCCCCTCAGCGGCGCCCGCATCCCGAAGCGCAAGCCGTAGTCCCGGCGGTGCGAACACGGCCCCGAGATGCTCGGGGCCGTGTTCGCGCATGCGACGTGGCGGTGACCAGGGAACGCGCAGGTCGCGCGACGATGCTCAGGGCTTTCGTTCGTTGGCCGTCGGGAACGGCGCCACCCGGTCGGCCCCGTACTTCGGATCGGCGTACTCACTCGCCCAGAAATCCGGCGGACCTTCGCTGTCGGCCACCTTGTTGACCACCGGCTTGAGGCCGCGTTTGAGATACGCCACGATGTCCCACAGATCCTGTTCGGGTATATAGCGCCAAGTGGTCCAGGGCATGGGCGGGGCGAGATAATGCGGATGTTCCGGGAAGTTGCCCTTGCCCGGTATCGTCGATGTGATTTCGACGTCCGGCGTGTCTTCAGGCCGCAGGCCGAAACGCAAGGCGTTGAAGATCTGGCGCTCCGTGAAGCGACCCAGGCCCGTGGCGTCGTCCGGCGTGAGATTGCGCGGCCGCGTAGTGAAGCAGGGCTGGGCGCCAGGCGTCACGTAACAGGGGCCTATCTTGAACTCCATGTCTGGGCTCGTCACGCCGGCGAGCCAGCCGCGCGCGGCCGGATTGCCGAAGCCGCCATGACAGCCGCCGCAGTCGTGCTGGATGGCCAGCGCCCGGCCGCGGAGCACGTTTCCTCTGGGCGGAGCCCAGGCGGTGTCGTGGGCGTGAGGTAAGCCGGCGGGTGAGCGGGTCCAAGCGGCGATCACAATGACGAGAATGAGTACCGACCCCAAGAGTCCCGCCAATCGTGATGTGGCGCGTCCAAAGTATCTCATGCGCTACCTCCCTGTGGGTGTGACCGCGAGAATCCCCATCATGCCATGGTCCTCATGGGTGAGGATGTGGCAGTGGTACATCCATTTGCCCGGGTAGTCATCGAAGCGCACGATGATCCGCACCCTTTCGTGTTTCGGCACGTTGACCATGTCCTTCCAGGCGCGGAACGGTTCGGGGACCCCATTCCGATCGAGCACCTGGAACTGGAAACCGTGCAGGTGGAAGGGGTGGTCCATCCCTACCACGTTCTCGATCTGCCAGATCTCGGTGGCCCCGAGCCGTGCGTGCTCGTCCACTCGGTGCATGTCCATCATTCTGCCGTTGATGAGTCCCTGACTGAGTACGATGACGCGTCTGACCGTGACTTTCGTCGTGTCGAGTGCCGGAATGGCGCGCAGGCGGGTGGGCAGCACGACCGGCTCGACCGGCGCCTCACCGGTGTATTGCAGCGTGAGCAGATCGCGCGGAACGTTCCAGTCCGCGGGCCGCGTCTGCGGTACGTAGCGATCGTAGGGCATGGTGCGCAGCACGGCGCGGCTGCCTGGAGCTCCCGTGGCACGCACCAGGAGTTCGACACGCTCGCCCGGCGCCAACATCATTTCGCTGACCGGGACGGGGCGCTCGAACAGGCCGCCGTCGGTGCCCACCTGCAGAAACTCGTGACCGGTGAGCGCGAGGCGATATTCGCGCGCGGCCGACGCGTTGACGACTCGCCACCGCTGGACCTCGCCGCTCCGAATCGAGATCGTCGGCATGATCTGGCCGTTGACGAAGAGGACAGGCCCTTCGCGCCCGTTCTCCTCGTCGATCTCCCCCTGCGGCGAATCAGGCGGTGGAAGGTCGAGGTTGCCGCCGGGTAGGAACCGGTTGTCCGAGAGCACGAGGAGCTTCTCGGGGATCGCGGCGAGCGGATCGCCGGCGGCGCGAATGATGATCGCGCCGTACAGCCCCTTGGCCACCTGATATCCGGCGTCACGGTCCGGATGCGGGTGATACCAATACGTGCCCGCCGAGCCTGGGAGGACATCGAAGATGTAGTCGAACGTCCCACCCGGTTTGACGGGTTCGAGCGGACTTCCATCCATGGCGGCCGGAATGTGTAACCCGTGCCAGTGGATGGTGGTCGCTTCGGGAAGGTCGTTGTGAAAGTGGATCACCACGTGGTCGCCTTCGCGAAACTCCAGCGTGGGACCGGGCACCTGGCCGTTGTAGGCGAAGACGTCAGTGGACTCGCCGGGCACCAGCGACAGCCGTGAGGGTGCGGCCGTCAGCGTCAGCTCGACGACGCGCGCCGTGGGGCGGGCGTGACCGGACGCGACGACGAACGCCGCCGACGAGGCAACCAACGCGGACAACGATGTGAGTTTTGCCAGGCGCAACTTTGACGCCAGGGATTGGGGGTGGGAGAACATTCAACGGAACGGTCGCGGGCACAAGGGCGGACGCGGGCCCTGTCCCCGGGTGCCTGGGCCGCCGTGCATTCCATGGCGAGGGCGGCGGGCATGCTCAGGGCGGCCTGGTTCTGGCGCTGCTCGGCCGACGGGGCCACGTTTCGCGGCGGCGCCAGCCCTCCAGGGTGCATTCATGACCACCGGTGACCGTATTGCCGGAATCGAATACGCGATTCTCGAAGCCCGTGAACTCGGCGCGATGGCCGGCCTTCTCGCCGAGGCGTTCAGCGGTCATGAGCCGCCGGCGGTTGCTGTTGGCCTGTCGGCGCTCGAGATCGAGGGGGTCGTGAGGACGTTCGGTGACAAAGCGGTCGGCGAGCGGCTCAGTCTGGTCGCGCGAGTCGCGTCCACAGGCACGCTCGCGGGGGCACTCCTCGGTGAGGACTTCGGCACGCCTCCGCCCGCGGGCCTGGACGACGTGTCTCCGCGCTTCGCCCCGATCAGGGCGCTGCTCGATGGTCTCGATGAACGGTACCGAGCATCGCGAGACATTCTTCCTGGAGCGTACGCGCATCTCTTCATGGTTGGCGTGGCGCAGGACTACGCCGGGCAAGGGATCGCGCAGCAACTCGTCACCCGGTGCCTCGCGAACGCGAGGGCGCGCGGCTATCGCGTTGCAGTCACCGAAGCGACCGGAACGACGTCCCAGCACGTATTCCGCAAGCTGGGCTTTCGTGAGGTTCTCGCCACCCGCTACCAGGACTTTCGCTTCCGCGGACGACGAGTCTTCTCGTCGATCGTCGGCCCGGATGCGACCGTCCTCATGGAACGAGCGCTGTGACGCCACTCGCTCGTGTCGGTGCGGGCTTCCGTGGTGCTGCGGTCGCGGCCTGCGCAACGAGAGCGAGTGAAGCGAGGAACATGGCACGGCGCATAACGACCTCGGCGTGGCGTGACCGGGAAGACCATATCCCTTTCCGGGATTCGCGGCGACGGCGGGGGGGCCGTGCCGATCGGCCATCCTTCAGGCGACCCTGACCGGTGGCCGGGGACTTGTGCTAACTTGGACCCATGCTCACCTATACCGTGGCTCGCGACACGCTGATCGAATTCCTGCGAGCGGACGCCAAGGCGCACGCCGCGGGCCGCTACGACGAGATCGGGCGGCGCTTCGATCGCTTGGAGCACCAGTTCCCCACCGGCAACGCGCCGGAGTTGGGCCGGCTGCACATCGCGCTCGCCTTCTGGGACGGCTGGATCGACGCCCGCAACAACGGGTGGCCGCGCGGCCCGATCGCGCTCGATGCCTGGCCGGGGCTGGCCGAACAGGTGGCCGACGACCTCGCCCACGATCGCGAGATCTCGTCGCCCCTCGTGCTCGACCGCTTCGACCTCGTGGCCCATCCCAACCTGAACGAGCGCGTGCAGACGCTCGCCGCGCGGCTCCGGCAGCGAGAGACACCGCTCGCCGCCGGCTGACCGGCGCTCGCATGATATCTGCCCGAGAAGCCCTCGCCCGACTGCAGGAGGGCAACCGCCGATTCGTGTCCCGCATCGGGACGCACCAGCCCGCGCTTCAGGACTCGCGGCCCTTCGAACTGGCCATGGAGCAGCAGCCGTTCGCCATCGTCCTCGGATGCTCGGACGCGCGCGTGCCCGCCGAGATCGTGTTCGATCAGGGATTGGGCGACCTGTTCGTGATCCGCGTGGCCGGCAACATCGTGGCGCCGTCGCAGATCGGGAGCGTGGAGTTCGCGGCTTCGCGGTTCGGCACACCGCTGGTGGTGGTGCTCGGCCATTCGCAGTGCGGCGCGGTGCTGGCGACGATCGAAGAGTTGCAGCGGCCCGCCGAGACCCAGTCGCGGCATCTGCGCTCGATCGTCGATCGGGTGCGTCCGTCGGTGGAGGGGTTGCTGCGCACCGAACTGCGCCACGACATGGAGGCGCTGGTGCGTCACGCGGTGCGCGCCAACGTGAGCCTGGCGGCCAGCCACCTGCGCTACGGGTCCGAGGTGCTCGAACAGTTGATTCAGGACGACCGCCTCCGCGTGGTGGGCGCCGAGTATTCGCTGGAAACCGGCGTGGTCGAGTTCTTCGATGGCGTGAACCTGGACTGACGGCGCGCTCGGCTCTGGCGGGACGGGGCGCAACGGGAACACCGTGCGCCAACTCGCGGCGCTGGCCGGGGTGGCCCGAGCCGCCGTACATTCAGCCCCGACCCGCACCGGCTGTTCCGCCCTCACCCGGAAGCGCCATGAATACCCGCCGCCAGTTTCTGATCCAGGCTCCCATCGGTCTGCTCGGCGTGCTCGCCGCGTGTCGCGGCGACGAACCGAAGCCCGGCACGCAGACCACGACGCCGGGTGCGCCCCCGGCGTTCAACACGGCGCCCGCCGCGGGGCCCGAAGTGTCGCCTGCCACGTTCGCCGAGGCGGAGAAGCTCGTGCAGGTGCAGTTGACCGATGCGCAGCGCACGATGGCGGCGAAGAGCTGGCGCACCTCGATGGCCGGTGTGCTCGAACGCCGCACCGGTCCGCGGAAGATCGCCCTCGAACCGGAACTCGCACCGGCCACGGTCTGGAATCCCATTTTGCCGGGCCAGACGCCGGGCCCCGCGCGCGACCGATTCGCGCGCAGTGCCGGCGATCCGGGGCCGCTACCCTCGAACGACGAGGATATCGCGTTCGCACCGGTCACCAGGCTCTCCCGGTGGATCGAGACGCGGAAACTCACCTCCGAGCGCCTCACGCGCATCTACCTGGACCGCATCAAGCGGCTCAATCCGAAGATCAACTGCATCATCACGCTCACCGACGAGCACGCGCTGGCGCAGGCGAAGCAGGCCGACCGGGAGATCGCCGCCGGCAAGTACCGCGGGCCGCTGCATGGCATCCCGTTCGGCGTGAAGGACCTGCTCGACACCGCGGGCATCGCCACGACGTACGGCGCCGAGCCGTTCCGCAATCGGGTGCCCACGGCCGACTCCGCCGTCGTGAAGCGGCTGGACGACGCGGGCGCCGTGCTGGTCGCCAAGCTCAGCATGGGCGCGCTGGCGCTCAACGACATCTGGTTCGGCGGCCAGACCATGAATCCGTGGCTGCTGCAGGAGGGCGCTTCGGGATCGAGCGCCGGGCCCGGCGCCGCGACCGCGGCCGGCCTGGTGGGCTTCGCGATCGGCAGCGAGACGCAGGGCAGCATCATCAGTCCGAGCATGCGGTGCGGGGTGACGGGGCTCCGCCCCACGTACGGTCGGGTGCCGCGCACCGGCGCGATGACGCTCTGCTGGACGCTCGACAAGCTGGGCCCGATGGCCCGCTCGGTGGAGGACACGATGCTCGTGCTGCGGGCGATCTCGGGGCCGGATGCCGGCGACGTGGCCAGCCTGCCCAGCCGTCTGGATTACGACGCGAGCGCGCCGGTGAAGGGGCTGCGCGTGGGCTACTTCCCGGCGTGGATGAAGGAAGCACCGGCCACCGACGTGGACCGGGCCGCGCTGGACCTCGTGGGCGAACTCGGCATGGTGGCCACCCCGGTCGCGATCCCCGACTGGCCATACGACTCTCTGAATGTCATGCTGTTCGCCGAGGCCGCGGCGGCGTTCGAGGAGCTGACGCTGAGCGGACAGGCCGACCAGATGAAGATGCAGGTGCCCGACGCCTGGCCCAATGTGTTCCGCGAGGCGCGCTTTCTCTCGGCGGTGGACTTCGTGCAGGGCGATCGCCTGCGGCGCAAAGTGGCCGACGAGATGGCGCGCGTGATGGCCCAGGTGGACCTGTTGCTCGTGCCATCGCTGCGCGACGAGATGCTCGTGGTCTCGAACAACACCGGGCACCCGTCGCTCACGCTGCGCACCGGGTTCGTGCAGGTCTCGGAGGCGCGCAGCGACTGGGCGCCCGATCCGGCGCACCCACTGCCGAAATTCTCGCCCCCGCGGCGCGTGCCGCACGGCGTGACGCTCGTGGGCCGGTTGTTCGACGAGGGCACGGTCGCGCGCGCGGGATTGGCCCTCGAGCGCAAGGCCAACGTGGCGGGCGAGCGGCCGCCGGGGTTCTGACCTTCGGTTCCCCGGCGGTCCGCCGCTGGCCGATTCAGGGAGCGGCCGTCATTGGATGCCCCCGGACTGCCGGATGGCCGCGCGCAGGCGCTCCTCGCCGGCTCTGGCCTGCTGGTCCAGGTCCTCGAATACCGAGAACTGGGCGGGGGTCGGTGCGGCGTAGGCCAGATCGATGTCGGCCGCGAGATAGGCCAGGTGGCTGCGCAGCTTGGTCTCGTGCAGCAGACTCCCCTCGCTGGAATGCAGGTCGAGCTGCACGAGGCCCTTGATGGCGGTGTCCAGTACCGCGGCCGGCCGGCCGCCGGCCGCGAGCCGATCGCGCACCTCGATCGCGCGATTGATGGTCCGATCGAGCGAATCCAGCGCGCCGTGGATCTTGAGCTGGAGGGCCAGCCGGCTCTCGAGTGCTTCCTGACCGGTGTGAATTCTGGGATCGAGCGCCACGTCGAACGTCTGCGTCATCTCGTGCCCGCCGTAGCGCAACACCACCCGGTAGCTCCCGGGGGTGACCATCGGCCCGTCCACCTCGTCGGGCAGTCCGCCGGCAGCGATCGGCGGCTCGAATCCGGTGACCTCGGTGGCGTCGGGGTAGCGCAGATCCCACTGGAAGCGGTTCATGCCGGGCGCGATGCCCGTGAGCCGTTGCTCCGCCGCGAGCTTCCGCTGCGGGGGACTCTCCTGTTCCAACTGCGCGGCCGTGGGCGTGACCTTCGCTTTCGGGTGGAGATCGAACTGCCGGATCATCCGGCCCTGAGCGTCGGTGAACGACAGGGTCACGGGCGTCTTGCCATCGTAGTTGGACGGAACCTGGAAGAACACCGTGGCACCGAACGGCGGATTCTCTCCGGCGTCGCCTCCACCGCGTCCGCCGCCGGATCCGTAGGCGTGCGTCAGCCACGCCTGCTGCGGCGTGAACAGCGCCGCGCTGTCGGCGGGCGGCGCCGAGCGTCTGGTCATCTGCTCGAGCAGCGCGAGGTTGTCCAGTATCCAGAACGCGCGCCCGTGCGTGGCGATCACCACGTCGCCCTGGCGGGTGTTGATGGCCACGTCGCGCACCTGCACGGGAGGAAGGTTGAGCGACAGCGGCTGCCACCGCGTCCCGCCGTCGAGCGTCACGTACACGGTGCGCTTGGTCGCGAGGAACAGCAGATCGGCATCGTTCGGGTCCTGCCGGACCGCGAACACGTAATCGTCGTGCGACACGCCCTGGGTGATCGGCGTCCAGTGCTGGCCCAGGTCCGTGGTCTTGAACACGTAGGGGGTGAAGTCATCCCACATGTAGCGTTCAACCGTGAGATAGGCGGTTCCGCGGTCCACGTGCGACGGCTCGATGGAGCTGACGTCCGACCAGGTGGGCAACCCCGGCGGGGTCACGGCCTGCCAGTGCGCGCCGCCGTCGGTGGTCACGTGCACGAGCCCGTCGGACGAGCCGGCCCAGATCTCTTGGCCGTCCATCGGGGAGACCGCGATGGCCGACACGTAGGGATAGACCTCGGCGCTCGACTGATCGAGGTCGATCGGGCCGCCGCTCGGGACTTCGGTGGCCGGGTCGTTGCGCGTGAGGTCCGGGCTGATCGTCTGCCAGGTCTGTCCGTGGTCGTCGCTCTTCATCACGTACTGCGAACCGATCAGGAGTTCGTTCGGATCGGCCGGTGAGAAGAGGATCGGGTGCGTCCAGGCGAAGCGGTACTTGAGTTCGGCCGACGACGCGCCTTCCTGATAGTTCGGCCAGGGGCTGACGCTCTGGTACTCTTCCGTGGACTGATCGCGCCTGAGGAAGATGCTGAAGTAGCCGGCGCCGTACGTGAGATTGGGCTGGCCCGGTTGGGGCACCGACGGCGTGCTCTCGCCGTATGCCGTGGACGTCCAGGCGCTCAATGGCACGCTCTGCTGGCTCGTCGCGCTTGGTCCGCCCACCGAGCCCTCGTCCTGTTGCGCGCCGTACATGTGGAACGGGAACTGGTCGTCCAGATTCACGTGGTAGAACTGCCCCGTGGGCTGGTTGTGTTCGGTGCTCCAGGTCTTGCCGCCGTCGGTGGAGACCGTGGCGCCCCCGTCATTGCCCTCGAGCAGGATCTTCGGATCGTGGGGATTGATCCAGACCACGTGATTGTCCCCGTGCGGCGGGTGGAGCGGCGTGAACGTCTTGGCGCCGTCGTGGGACACGAACAGGCCGTCCACTTCGGGCATGTACACCGTGTTGGGATTCGTCGGATCGGCGAAGATCGCCATGTAGTAGAACGCGCGTTGCCGGAGTTTCCATTCCGCGTTCACGCGCTTCCAGGTGGCGCCGCCGTCGCCGGAGCGGAACACGCCGCCGTTCTTGGCCTGGATGATGGTGTAGACCACGTCGGGATCGCTCGCCGCCACGGTGATGCCGATCTTGCCGAGCATCTCGTGCGGCAGGCCCGGATGGCGGGAGATGTTGGTCCAGTGCGCGCCGCCATCGGTGGTCTTGTAGATCCCGCTCCCCGCGCCTCCGCTCACCAGCGTCCAGGGCTTCCGGTAGGCCTGCCACATGGCAGCATACAGCACGTTCGGGTGCTGCGGGTCCATGACCAGGTTGATCGCGCCGGTGCTGTCGTTGACGAACAGCACGCGCGTCCAGGTGCGACCGCCGTTGGTGGTCTTGAACACGCCCCGGTACTGGTCCGGTGTGAACACGTGCCCCATGGACGAGGCGTACACGACGTCCGGGTTCTTGGGATCGATGACGAGATTACTGATCGTGTGCGTGTCCTCGAGGCCGGCGCGCGCCCACGTCTTGCCGCCATCCGCCGATCGGAAGACCCCGTCGCCCGAGATCATGTCGCCGCGAATGTCGCTCTCGCCGGTGCCGGCGTAGAGGACGCGCGGGTTGGACGGCGCCACGGCGATCGCGCCGATGCTGTTGCTCGTGCCCGGCAAGGTGCTGTCGGAGACGTTGGTCCATCGGATGCCGTAGTCCGTGCTCTTCCAGATGCCGCCGTCCACGGCGCCCATATAGAAAAGATTGGGATTTCCCGGGTCCCCGCTCACGGTCACGACGCGGCCGCCGACGTACGGGCCCACGCTGCGCCAGCGCAGGGCGCTGAGCGGCGGGCCGGCGACGGCCGTCTGAGCGGCGGCCCTTCCCGGCGCCATGATGATGGCGGCGGTCAGGGCGGCGGTGAACAGCGAGCGGGTCTTGGTGAGCGCGATGGTGAGGCGTGTCATGCGCATGCTCCTCGGAAGCAACGGCCAGCGTTCTTCGGCGGACGTGGGTAGCGAGGGTTGGGGGACCCACTGACATACTAGCACCACCACACCATTATTGACCAATGGGCTACCGGTGGGCGGCCGATGCGATCGTGGCGGTGCACTTCGGATTCGTGGCGTTCGTGGTGCTGGGTGGCCTGCTGTGCCTCCGCTGGCCGCGCGCCGCGTGGGTCCACGTGCCCGCCGTGGTGTGGGGCGCATTCGTCGAGTACAGCGGGGTGATCTGTCCGCTTACGCCGCTCGAAGTGTCGTTACGCGAGCGCGGCCGGGAAGTGGGCTACGCGGGCGGATTCGTGGAGCACTATCTCATCCCCATCCTCTACCCTCACGGGCTCACCCATCACGTGCAGGTGATCCTGGGCACGTTCGTCCTCGTGCTCAATGTGGCGATCTACCTCGACGTGATCAGGCGCTGGCGGCGCTCGACGCCAGCCGGCCGGCGCTGAGCGCCGGGCGCGCTCCTGGGTGAATCTCGGCAATTGCCTCCCCGGCGCATGGGGTGCATGTTGTACCCCCACTCCCCCCGAACACCCCCGACGCCGGGATCCGCCCTTTGTCCAGTTCGCCCTCGCACGGTACACGGGATGCGCTCGCTCGACGCCAGGCCGCACTGCTGCGTCTGAGCACGGGCATCGCGGAGGCGGCGGACGAGGACGAGGTCTGCGCGCGCGTGGTGCACGGGCTGCGGGACGACTCGCTGGGCTATCAGTTCGTGGGCATCTTCCTCGTGGACGAGGCGACGGGCGGCCGGCGCATGCGCGCCAGCGTCGGATGGTCCGACATCCCACCCGACATGATGATCCCCGCGGGCGAGGGGCTGAGCTATCGGGCGATCGCCACCGGCCGCCTGCACTACACCCCCGACGTCGCCCTGGAGCCCGCGTACATCCCCGGACTCAGCACGGGCTGCGAGGTGGACGTCCCGCTGCTCATCGACGGCAAGGCGATCGGCGTGCTCGTGGTGGAGTCCGAGACGCCCAACGCGTTCGACCACGACGATCTCGAGATCCTGGGCGCGGCCACCAACCAGGCCGGCATCGCGATCGCGCGGGCGCGGTTGGCGCACGAGCAGCGGCGGCTGTTGGCGATCGAGCGGCGGCGCGGCGAGGAGCAGCGCGCGCTCCTGGAGACGATGGCGGATCTGTCCGGCGAACTGGAGCTGTCGAAGCTGCTGCAATCGGTGCTCGAGCGCGCGGTGGGCCTGCTGGGCGCATCGGCCGGAGAACTCGCCGAGTTCGACCCCGTGAAGCGGGAGCTCGTGGTCGCCGCGAACTTCCACGTGGACCCGCCGACCATCGGCATGCGGCTCAAGCCCGGCGAGGGGGCGATGGGGCGCGCCGCGGAGACCGGCGAACCGCTGATCATTGCCGACTACACCCAGTGGGCCGGCCGTTCGACGAAGTACTCCGGGATCGACGCCCACGCGGCGCTCGCCGCGCCGCTGATGATGGGCGGCCGTCTGGTGGGCGCATTCAACATCTGGACCACCGATCCCACCCGCGCGTTCGGCGCCGACGACTTGCGGCTGCTCAACATGTTCGGCCCGCACGCCGCGGTGGCCATCGAGAAGGCGCGGTTGTTTGCCGACGCGCAGCGCGAACGGCAGTACTTCCAGGAACTCGTGCGGAACAGCCCCGTGGCGATCGTCACGCTGGACCCCGAGCACCGGGTGGTCTCGTGCAACCCCGCGTTCGAATCCCTGTACGGGTACGCCGAACCGGAACTGGTGGGCCGCAACCTCGACGAACTGATCACCACCGCGGAATCGCGTTCGGAGGCCGTGGGCTACACCAAGCAGGCGGTCGGCACGACGGTGCGCGGCGTCGGCCGGCGCCGCCGGAAGGACGGATCGGTGGTGGACGTCGAGGTGCTGGCGGTGCCCGTGGTGGTGAACGGCGAGCGCGTGGGGATGATGGGCCTGTATCACGACATCACGGAACTGCTCGCGGCGCGCCGGGAAGCGGAATCGGCCAACGCGGCCAAGAGCCAGTTCCTGGCCTCGATGAGCCACGAACTGCGCACGCCGCTCAACGCGATTCTCGGATACAGTGAGATGCTGCAGGAGGACGCGGCCGACGCAGGCCAGGCCGGACTCATCCCCGACCTCGAGAAGATCAACGCGGCCGGTCGGCATCTGCTGACGCTGATCAACGACGTGCTCGACCTGTCCAAGATCGAGGCCGGCAAGATGGAATTGACCACCGAGACCTTCGCGGTGCGGCCGCTGGTCGTGACGGTGGCGTCGACGGTGGCGCCGCTCATCGACCGCAACGGGAATCGGCTGGTGGTGGAGATCGGCGATGACGTGGGCGAGATGGACGGCGACGGCCTGCGCGTGCGCCAGATCCTGCTCAACTTCCTGTCGAACGCGGCCAAGTTCACCGACCACGGCACGATCACCCTGTCGGCCCGGCGGGCCGGCGACGAGATGCTGTTCGCGGTGGGCGATACGGGAATCGGAATGACGGAGGAGCAGTTGGGGCGGCTGTTCCAGGCGTTTGCGCAGGCCGAGGCCTCGACGGCGGCGAAGTATGGGGGCACGGGGCTGGGACTGGCGATCAGCAAGAAATTCTGCGAGATGATGGGCGGCCGTGTGGCCGTCGAGAGCGTGCCAGGCGAAGGCACGACCTTCACCGTGCGACTGCCGGTGGGCGGGCCGGCGGCGGTGGTTGAGATGGTGACGGCGGTGGAGGGAACGGACGGGCCGACGGTACTCGTGATCGACGACGACCCGGCGGCGCGCGGACTCCTTCAGAAGATGCTGGCCAGGGACGGGTTCCGCGTCGTCACGGCGGCGGACGGCAAGACAGGGCTGGCCATGGCGCGGTCGAAGCGGCCGGCGGCGATCACGCTCGACGTGATGATGCCCGGAATGGACGGATGGGCCGTGCTCACCGCGCTCAAGAGCGATCCTGACCTGACCGAAATCCCGGTGGTGATGGTCACGGTGCTCGAGGACAGTCAACTCGGCTTCGCACTGGGTGCCGCGGACTATCTGACCAAGCCGGTGGAGCGGGCCCGCCTCGTCGAAGCGCTCACGCGCGATCGGGGCAGCGCGGCGGAGGCGGAAGCGTCGCTGCGCCAGCAGGGGTGGCGCATCGCGGTCCCGGAGACGAACCGGGCCGTGCTCGTGGCCGAGATGCGCGCGCTCATCGCGGGGCGTGCGGTGGGGCGGGCATCGTGACATTCGTGCCGCCGGACGTCGTGGTGCCCGACGAGCCGTCGCGTCGGCAAGCGGCGCTCCTCCGCCTGTCCACGGGGATCGCCGAGGCGGAAACGGAGCAGGCGATCTGCCAGGCGGTGGCGCGAGGCCTGCACGACGCGGCGTTGGGGTACGACTTCGTGGCCGTGCTCCTGGTGGATGCCGAGAGCGGCGACCGCGTGCTCACGGCGAGCCGCGGCTGGCGCGAGGCGCCTGAAGGACTCCGCGTCCGCCCTGGACAGGGACTGTCCGAGCGCCCGCTGATGGACGGCCGGTTGCACTACACGCCGCAGGTGACGGACGATACCCACTACCTCCCGACGCGCAACGAGGGGTCCGAGGTCGACGTCCCGATTCGCGTGAACCAGGCACTGGTCGGGGTGCTCGTGGTGGAGAGCAACCGGCCGCATGCGTTTCAGCCCGATGATTTCGACATCCTGCGAGCTGCCGCCAACCAGGCGGGCATCGCCATCGGACGGGCGCGCCTTCTGACCGCCGAGCGGCAGCGCGCGGACGAACAGGCGGCGCTCCGGGCCACGATGGCCGACCTCGCGGCGAACCTCGACCTCTCGGACCTCTTGCAGGCGGTGCTCGAGCGCGCCGTGCAACTGCTGCGCGTGAGCCACGGCGAGCTGGCCATCTATGACGCGCGACGGCGCGAGCTGGAGATCGTCGCGAGCTTCAACGTCGGCAAGCAGGACACCTCCGGCACGCGACTGCAGCTCGGCGAGGGAGCGATGGGCCAGGTGGCGCTGACGCGGGAACCGCTGATCATCCCGTCGTACCAGGAATGGACGGGCCGATCGGCCCAGTACGCGCAGGTGGATTTCCACGCGGTGATGGTCGCGCCGCTGCTCATGGCGGGAGAGCTGGTGGGCGCGATTGCCGTCATGGACCGGGAGGTCGCCCGCCAGTTCAAGGATCATGACCTGCGGCTGCTCGAACTGTTCGGGCCGCAGGCCGCGATTGCCATCGCCAACGCCCGCCTCTTTGCCAGCGAGCGACGCCGCGGCGAGGAGCAGCAGGCGCTGCTCGACACGATGAAGGATCTGGCCGGCGAGCTGGAGCTGTCGAAGGTGCTGGAGCGCGTGCTCGCTCGCGCCGTCACCCTGCTCGACGTGACCGGCGGCGAACTGGCCACGTACGACGAATCGCGGGGCGATCTGGTGATCGTGGCGAGCCACAACATGGGCACGAACGCCGTGGGAAGCCGCATGGCGCTGGGCGAAGGGGCAATGGGCCAGGTGGCCGAGACGCACCGCGCGATGATCATCCCGCACTACCAGGAGTGGGCCAAGCGCTCCGAGCAGTACGAGCAGAGTACCGTCCAGTCGGTGATGGCCGCCCCGCTCATCATCGGGCAGCGGTTGATGGGGGTCATCGCCTCGGTGCACTCCGACCCGGCCCGCGCGTTCGGCCCCGATGACCTGCGCCTGCTCGAGCTGTTCGCGCCGGAGGCGGCGATCGCGATCGAGAACGCACGCCTGTTCACCGAGTCGCGGCAACAGCGCCAGTACTTCAAGGAACTCGTATCGAACAGCCCCGTGGCGATCGTGACGCTCGACGTCGAGCACAACGTCGTGTCCTGCAACCCCGCCTTCGAGCGATTGTACGGCTACACCGAATCCGAGGTCACCGGTCGCAATATCGACGACCTCATCACCGACGAGGCCACCCGTTCCGAGGCCGTCACCTACACGGAGCAGGCGCTGGGCAGCACGGCGGTACAGGTCATCAGCCGACGCCGGCGAAAGGACGGAAGCCTCGTGGACGTCGAGGTGCTGGGGGTCCCCGTGGCCGTGGACGGCCGGAAGGTGGGAGCCATGGCGCTCTATCACGACATCACCGATCTGCTCGCCGCGCGCCAGGCGTCGGAGGCGGCCAACGCCGCCAAGAGCCAATTTCTGGCAGCGATGAGCCACGAACTCCGCACGCCGCTCAATGCCATTCTCGGGTACAGTGAGATGCTGCAGGAGGACGCCGCCGAGAAGGGCGACGCGAGCATCATCCCCGACCTTGCCAAGATTCACGCGGCCGGAACCCACCTGCTGACGCTGATCAACGACGTACTCGACCTGTCCAAGATCGAGGCCGGCAAGATGGAGCTGTACCTCGAGACGTTCGACGTGCGCCCGCTGCTCGAGACGGTGGCGACCACCGTCCAGCCCCTGGTTGCCAAGAATGGGAATCGACTGGACCTCGACGCCGCGGAATCCCTCGGCAAGATGCACGCCGATGCCACCCGGGTGCGGCAGGTGTTGCTCAACCTGTTGTCGAACGCCAGCAAGTTCACGGATCACGGCACGATCACCCTGTCGGCACGGCGGGTGGGCGGCGAGATGGTGTTCGCGGTGCGCGATACCGGAATCGGAATGACGGAGGAGCAACTCGGACGCCTGTTCCAGGCCTTCGCGCAGGCCGAGGTGACGACCGCGGCGAAATACGGCGGCACGGGGCTCGGGCTCGCGATCAGCAAGAAATTCTGCGAGATGATGGGCGGACGTGTGGCCGTCGAGAGCGTGCCCGGCGAAGGCACGACCTTCACCGTTCGACTGCCGGTGGGCGAGCCGGCGGACGTTCGGACCGCCGAGGCGGCCACGGCTGGCCCCGGCGAGGGGCCGGACATGGCGGGCTGGCCAACCGTCCTGGTCATCGACGACGACGCGGCTGCGCGCGACCTCCTGCAAAAGATGCTGGTGAAGGACCGGGTGCGCGTGGTTGCGGCGGCGAGTGGGGAGGAGGGACTCGCGCTGGCGCGTGCCGAGCGGCCGGCCGCGATCACGCTGGACGTCCTCATGCCGGGCATCGATGGATGGGCCGTGCTCACGGCGCTCCGCGACGATCCCACGCTGGCGGACATTCCGGTCGTGATGACGACGATGCTCGACGACCGGAACCTCGGGCTCGCCCTCGGCGCCTCGGAGTATCTCACGAAGCCGATCGATCGCAAGCGGCTGACGGCGGTGCTGGCGCGCTATCTGCCGTCCGGCGCCGGGTCCGTGCTCATCGTCGAGGATGACGCGGCGACGCGAGCCGTGATCCGTCGGGCCGTTCGCAAGGCGGGCCGCGACGTGCGCGAAGCCGAGAACGGCCGCGTGGCGCTTGCCCGCGTGGACGAAGCACTGCCGTCGCTCATCCTGCTCGATCTGATGATGCCCGAGATGGACGGGTTCACGTTCCTCGAATCGTTGCGCGCCCGCGACGCGTGGCGCGGCATTCCGGTGGCCGTGATCACGGCCAAGGAACTGACGGCCGACGATCACCGGCGGCTCAACGGCGGCGTGCAACAGATCGTGCGCAAGGGCGCCGGCAATGGCGACTTTCTCGCCGAGGTCAGGGCGCTCGTGAAGGCGGGCACGCGATGAGCGGAAAAGGCTCGGCCCCCAGGCCGGGGCGCACGCCTGCGCGCCCAACCCCTCGCAACCACGCCGCGCGACGCCAGGCGGCCCTGTTACGGCTCAGCACCGGCATCGCGGCGTCGCACGACGAGGCGCAGGTCTACCAGTCGGTGGTGAACGGTCTCCAGGACGAAGCGCTCGGCTTCAACTTCCTCGGTGCGTTCATTCTCGAGGCCAGCAGCGGCGACCGCGTCCTGCAAGCGAGCCGCGGCTGGAAGGACGTTCCGGAGCACTGGCGGGTGAAGCGGGGCACGGGCCTCAGCCAGCGCGCGATCGATGACGGCCGGCTGCACTACACGCCGGACGTGACGCACGACGCGCAATACCTGCCGAGCCTGAACACCGGCTCGGAGGTGGATGTGCCGCTCCGCGTGGACGACGCGACGATCGGCGTGCTCGTGGTGGAGAGCAGTGAACCGAACGCGTTCACCGCCGATGATTTCGAGGTGCTCCAGGCGGCCGCCGACCAGGCGAGCATCGCCATTGGCCGGGCGCGCCTGCTCCGCGCCGAGCGACGGCGCGCCGACGAACACAAGGCCCTGCTCGATACGATGGCCGATCTTTCGGCCGAACTCGAGCTGCCGCGCGTGCTGCAGGCCGTGCTCGCCCGCGCCGTCACGCTGCTGGACGTGACCGGCGGCGAAGTCGCCATCTTCGACCCGGAGACCCAGGAACTGGAAGTCGTGGCGAGCGAGCACATCGGCAAGGATTCCATCGGCACCCGGCTGAAGCTCGGCGAGGGCGCCATGGGCACGGTTGCCGAGACGCACCAGCCGTTGATCATCCCCTCGTATCGCGAGTGGGCAGGTCATTCGGCCAAGTACGCCGACATCCTCGTGCATTCGGTGATGGCCGCGCCGCTCCTCATTGGGCGGCGGCTGGTGGGAGCCATCGCGACGACCCATGCCGATCCGGCGCGCATCTTCACGGACGAGGACCTGCGGCTGCTGAACCTGTTCGCGCCCCAGGCGGCGATCGCCATCGAGAACGCGCGGCTCTACACCGTGGCGCAGCGCCAGCGCCAGTACTTCGAGACGTTGGTGCACAACAATCCAGTGGCCATCGTGACGCTCGACGCCAACCACGCCATCGTCGCCTGCAATCCGACGTTCGAGAAGTTGTTCGGGTACCCGGAAACCGAGGCGGTGGGACGCCAACTCGACGACCTGATCTCCACGTCGGACACCCATTCCGAAGCGGTGGGATACACCCGGGAGGCGCTCGACCGTCCCGTACGCGGGATCGGGCGCCGGCGGCGGAGCGACGGCACGCTGGTGGACGTGGAAATCCTCGGCGTGCCGGTGATCGTGGACGGCGAGCGGGTGGGGCTCATGGGGCTGTACCACGACATCACCCAGTTGCTCAGCGCGCGACGCGAGGCCGAGCAGGCCAACGCCGCGAAGAGCCAGTTCCTCGCCTCGATGAGTCACGAACTCCGCACCCCGCTCAATGCGATCATCGGGTACAGCGAGATGCTCCAGGAGGAAATGGAGGAACTCGGGCAGCCGCAGGCGGTGACGGATCTCGACAAGATCCGCGCCTCGGGACGGCACCTGCTGGCGCTCATCAACGACATTCTCGACCTCTCGAAAATCGAGGCCGGCAAGATGGACGTGCACCTCGAACAATTTCCGGTGGATGCCGTGGTCGATGAAGTGCTCGTTACCGCCCAGCCGCTCGTGGCGCGAAAGGGCAACCGTCTCGAGGTGCGCCGGCGCGGCGAGGCCGGCGCCATGCGATCCGATCGCACCAAGGTGCGGCAGATTCTGCTGAATCTGCTGTCGAACGCGTCGAAATTCACCGAAGCCGGCACGATCACGTTCGCCCTCGACACCGAGGACGGCCGCGTGAGCGTCTCGATCATCGACACCGGCATCGGGATGACCGCGGACCAGATGAACCGGCTGTTCGAGGCGTTTGCCCAGGCGGACACGTCGATCGCGAGTCGATACGGCGGAACCGGTCTCGGCCTCGCCATCTCGCGCCGCTTCGCCCGGCTGTTGGGAGGCGAGATCCACGTGACCAGCGTGCCCGGACAGGGCTCCACGTTCACCGTCGACTTCCCGCGCGACGCGGGCGCGACGGCCACGTGATGACGGAGAACAATCACATGGCACACATCCTGCTCGTGGAAGACAACGAGATGAATCGCGACATGCTCTCGCGGCGTCTCCAACGAAAGGGCTACACCGTCGATTTGGCGATGGACGGCCCGGAAGGGATCGTCAAAGCTTCGTCGGGGGGTTACGCCCTGGTGCTGATGGACATGAGCCTGCCCGAGATCGACGGGTGGGAGGCCACCCGGCGCATCCGCGCTACCGACGGCGGCAAGACCGTGCCGATCATCGCCCTCACGGCGCACGCCATGCAGGGCGACCGCGAGAAAGCCATGGCGGCCGGCTGCAACGACTACGACACGAAGCCCGTGGACCTCGAGCGGCTGCTGGGCAAGATGCGCGCCTTGCTGGGCGAGCACGCATGAGCGAAGCGCGCCCGACGGGCGAGGTGGCCTCGCTCCGCCACAACCTCCGCACGCCCGTGAATCACATCGTGGGCTACGCCGAGATGCTCCTCGAGGACGCCGAGGCCAGCGCGGACGAGTCGCGGCGCGCGGCCCTCGAGGCCACGCTCCAGGCGGCGCGGCGTGTGCTGCGGATGATCAACGAGGCGCTCTCGTCGGGGCGCGCGACCGTCGCCCCGGCCGACCTCAAAGCGCTGTACGACGCCCTGCGCGGTCCGCAACGCGAGATCGTGCAGGCCATGACGCCGCTGCTCGCGTCGGGCGCCACCGACGAGCAGTTCGTGGCAGACGTACGGCGCATTCTGTCGGCCGCCGAGCATCTGGTGGGCGCCGAGCCAGCGGCCTCGACCGCCGAGCACCGGGCGAAGGCGGTGCCCGACGGCACGGTGCCGGCGCGGATCCTGGTGGTCGATGACAATGAGGGGAACCGTGAGGTGCTGAGGCGCCGGCTCGAGCGGCAGGGCTACGCCGTCGAGTTGGCGGTGGATGGCGAGACGGCCCTCGAGAAGGTCGCCGGTGCCCCGTTCGACCTCGTGCTCCTCGACGTTCTGATGCCGGGACTGGACGGCTATGCCGTGCTCGAACGCCTCAAGGGCGACGCGGCCACGCGCGACCTGCCCGTGATCATGATCTCGGCGCTCGACGACATGGCGAGCATCGTGCGGTGCGTCGAGGCGGGCGCCGAAGACTATCTTCCCAAGCCGTTCGACCCCGTGCTGCTCCGGGCGCGGATCGGCGCCTCGCTGGAAAAGAAGCGGCTGCGCGACGTCGAACGCGAGTATCTGGCCAAGGTGAGCGAAGTGATCGGCGCGGCCACCGCTGTGGAGGCCGGCACCTACCGGCCCGGCACGCTCGCCGACATCGCGCAGCGCGATGATGCGTTGGGCCGGCTGGCACGCGTGTTCGACGGGATGGCGGTGGAAGTGCGCGCCCGCGAGGAACGCCTTCGCGATCGCCTGCACGATCTCCAGACGGAGATCGCAATGGCTCGGCGTGATTCCAAGGAGGACGCCGGCACGTCCGACGGCCACAATCTGACGAGCGGCGAGCGATTCGCGGGCCGCTACGAAGTCCTGGCCGTGATCGGGCGCGGCGGAATGGGCACGGTATACCGCGTGCGCGATCTCGAACTCGACGAGGAATTGGCGATCAAGACGGTGCGACCGGAACTGGTGGCCGATCCCGTACTCGTCGAACGGTTCAAGGACGAGATCCGCCTCGCCCGCCGAATCACCCACCACAACGTCGTGCGCATCCACGACTTCGGGGAATGGGCCGGCGTGTACTTCCTGACCATGGAGTACGTGGAAGGGATCACGGTGCGCAATCTGCTGGACACGCGCGGTCATCTGGAGGTGTCGCCGGCGCTCGCCATCGCCGCGCAGCTCGCCGATTCGCTGGCCGTGGCCCATGCCGAAGGGGTCATCCACCGCGACATCAAACCGGAGAACCTCCTGCTCGACGCCGCCGGCGTGCTGAAGGTGATGGATTTCGGTGTCGCGCGGCTCGCCCAGGGCGCGCCCGGGCGAACCGAGGTGGGATTGGTGGTGGGCACGCCGGCGTATATGGCGCCGGAACAGTTGATGGCCGAGGAAGTGGATTCGCGCAGCGACCTCTACGCTGCGGGCGTCGTGCTCTACGAGTGCCTCACCGGCCGGCTGCCGCACGCACCGGGCTCGCTGATGTCGCTGATCGCCAAGATGCTGCACGAAGAGCCCGAGCCGCCGATCAAATTGAACCCGGCCATTCCGCCGGCGCTCTCGGCGCTCGTGCTACGCCTGTTGGCCAAGGACCCCGCCGACCGCGTGCAGAGCGCGAGCGAACTGGCCAAGCTGCTCGCGTCCATCGGGTAGCCGGCGGGGATCGCGCGCGCGACCGTCAGTGCTCGATGATCTCGTCGAGCCCCACGTCCGCGTACTGACCGCCCGTGGTCTGATGCACGTGCACGGCCAGCACATTGCGGCCCGTCTTCAACGCGGCGCGCGCCCGCGCGCCGAGCGGCAAGCGGACGTAGCCGCTGGTGTACCCACTGAATTGTGCCACGAGGGTGCCGTTGAGATAGATGTCGGCGTCGTCGTCGTGCGCGATGTTCCAATAGGGATCGGCGAGCGCGGCCGACGGGAGGTCGAACGTGCGCCGCATCCAGATGTCGGCCGTCTTCCAGCTGGTACGCACCACCGATCCCGGCGTGCCCTTGGTGCCGAAGCCCGCGTCGCCCTGCGACCAGCCGGCGTCGTCGAAATCGGAAGCCATCCAGTTGGCCGCGGGCTCGCCCGTGGTGTAGCGCCATGACTGCGGCGCGTCCTGCGACGTCGGCACCACGGGGCGGACGGTGGGCATCGGTGCGAACAGGCGCGCGGCTTCGGCCGACGCGGCGGCGGGATCCTGCTTCACGATCGCGCGGTCGTAAGTCATCAACCCGTTGACCTCGACCTCGACATCGGTGGTCTGGGTGTACACCGCGGCGGCGAGCCCCTGTGCTTCCAGGAGGCGCAGCTGATCGAGCAGTTGGCCGTAGGCGGCGCGCAGCTGGATGGTGTCGGCGTACGTGCGGTAGCCCCAGTTGTTCCTGGGCAGCCAGGTGTGCCCTTCGAGGGGGAGGCCGAGTCCGCCGAACTCACCGAGCACGGCAGCGCGGAACTTCTCCACCGGCGGCATCGCCGGGCCGGGGTACGAGTGGATGTCCACGACATCGCCCACGCCGTGGTCGGTCCAGCCGGTGGCGCTGTTCACCAGGCGGGTGGGGTCGTGCTGCGTGATCCAGGCAGTGATGCGCCGTGTGTCGAACTGTCCCCAGCCTTCGTTGAACGGCACCCACATCACGATGGACGGATGATCGCGCAGCGCGTCGATCATGCGGCGGAGTTCCGTCCGGAACTCGGCCTGGGCGGCGGGCGTTCTGTTCACGCCGCTGGGCATGTCCTGCCACACGAGCACGCCGACGCTGTCGGCGAGGTGGTACCAGCGGTCGGGCTCCACCTTCACGTGCTTGCGGATCATGTTGAAGCCGAGCCGTTTGGTCATGACGATGTCGTTGAGCATCGCGGCTTCGGTGGGTGGTGTGTAGAGCCCGTCGGGCCACCAGCCCTGGTCGAGCGGTCCGTATTCGAACAGCGGCTTGTTGTTGAGGAAGAGGCGGCGGTAGCCCGCCGAGTCGGTGCCGACGGCGATCTTGCGCATGCCGAAGTAGCTGCTCACGGTGTCGCCGGTGGCGAGCGAGATGTACAGGCGGTAGAGGAACGGATCGGACGGCGACCAGAGGTGCGGATGCGGGATGTGCACGACGATCGGCTGGCCCACCCGCCCCATGACGACGTTGATGTCCCCGCGGCCGGAGCCGGTATTCGTGCCGATCCAGGCGCCGGGCGCGGCGTTGGCCACGTCGATGTTCAGCGTCACCGTGCTGTCATCGATGTCCGGTGTGGCCACCACGCGCGTGATGTACGCGGCGGGCACCGGCTCGAGCCACACCGTCTGCCAGATGCCGGTGACGGCGCTGTACCAGATGCTGTGCGGACGGAGCACCTGCTTGCCGCGGGGCTGCTCGCCGCGGTCGGTGGGGTCCCAGACG
>DATLUQ010000007.1 GCA_035533015.1 Gemmatimonadaceae bacterium
CGGATGGGACGGAAGCTGGTACCGCCGCGCGTACTTCGACGATGGCACGCCTCTGGGGACGACCGGCGCCGATGCGTGCGCCATCGACTCGATCGCGCAGTCGTGGAGCGTGATGTCGGGCGCCGCCCGCCCCGATCGCGCACGGCGCGCCATGGAGTCGGTGAGCCGCCATCTGTTGCGGCCCAACGATCCCATGGCCCTCCTCCTGACGCCGCCGTTCGACCATACGGCGCTCGAACCCGGGTACATCAAGGGATACGTGCCCGGCGTGCGCGAGAATGGAGGGCAGTATACGCATGCGGCCGCGTGGGTCGCGATCGCGTTCGCGGCGCTCGGCGACGGCGACCGGGCCGCCGAGCTGCTCGCCATGCTCAACCCGATCACGCACACCAGGACGGCACAAGGCGTCCAACAGTACCGCGTCGAACCGTACGTCGCGGTGGGCGACGTCTACTCGGAGCCGCCGCACGTGGGCCGCGGCGGCTGGACCTGGTATACCGGGTCGGCGGGATGGTTGTATCGCGCCGGAATGGAGTGGCTGCTGGGAATGCGACTGCGCGGAACGCGGCTGGAGATCGATCCGTGCATTCCCGCGGGATGGCCGGGGTTCACGGTCGCGTTCCGGTACCGCTCGGCGCGGTACGACATCGTCGTCGAGAATCCCGATGGCATGTGCCGCGGGGTGAAGCGGCTCACCGTCGACGGCATCACGCTGGATGATCCCACGGGCATTCCGCTCGCCGACGATCAGGCCGTCCATCGCGTGCGCGTGGTGTTGGGAAACCAGGGAAGGCCAGAGGCTGGGCCATCCATGGGGGAGCACGTCATGAGTCTCGGAGAACGGCGGCAGCCGTGAAGATCAATCCGCTCGCGGGCCATGCGCCTCCGGCGTCGATGCTGCTCGACGTGTCTCGACTGATCACCGCGTACTACACGGAGGTCCCCGATGCCACGGTGCCGGCGGAGCGCGTGGCGTTTGGCACGTCGGGGCACCGCGGCACGGCGTTCGATCGGACCTTCAACGAATGGCACGTGCTGGCGATCAGCGAGGCCATCTGTCGCTACCGCCGGTGGAAAGCGATCGACGGCCCGCTCTATCTTGGCATCGATACGCACGCGCTGTCGGTGCCTGCCTGCGCGTCCGCCCTCGAGGTGCTGGCGGCACACGGCGTGGACGTGATGCTCGCCGAGCACGACGAATACACGCCGACGCCCGCGGTGTCGCACGCCATTCTCCGCTACAACCGGGGGCGGACGGCGGGGATGGCCGACGGTATCGTGATCACGCCGTCGCACAATCCGCCCGACAACGGCGGGTTCAAATACAACCCGCCCAACGGCGGGCCAGCCGATACCGCCGTCACGAGCTGGATCGAGGTTCACGCCAACCAGTTCCTGGAGCGGAAGCTTCGGGGGGTGAAGCGTATACCATATGAAAGGGCGGTGCGTGCTGACACGACACACCGCCACGACTATCTCAACACGTACGTGCGCGATCTGGGGAACGTGGTCGACATGGACGCGATCCGCGGCGCGAGCCTGCACGTGGGCGTGGACCCGCTTGGCGGAGCGGGCGTCCATTACTGGGCCCCAATCGCCCACCACTATCATCTCGACCTGACCGTCGTCAGCGATGTGGTGGACCAGACGTTCCGGTTCATGACCGTGGACTGGGACGGCCGCATCCGGATGGACCCGTCGTCGCCGTACGCGATGCAACGCCTGATCGGACTCAAGGACACGTTCGATGTCGCGTTCGCGTGCGATACGGATCACGACCGTCACGGGATCGTCACGCGGAGCGCCGGGCTGTTGCCGCCCAACCACTATCTAGCGGTGGCCATCCATTATCTCTTCGGGCATCGGCCCGGCTGGAGCGCGAACGCCGGCGTGGGAAAGACCGCCGTGAGCAGCGCGATGATCGATAAGGTGACGGCAAAGCTCGGCCGGCGGCTGCACGAGGTGCCCGTGGGGTTCAAGTGGTTTGTCGATGGACTCAGCGACGGATCCATCGGGTTCTGCGGGGAGGAGAGCGCCGGAGCGACGTTCCTGCGGCGCGACGGTACCGTGTGGACCACGGACAAGGACGGCATGGTTCCGGGGCTGCTGGCAGCCGAGATCACGGCGCGTGCCGGTCGCGACCCCGGTGAACTCTACGGCGATCTGACACGCGAGTTCGGCGACCCGGTGTACGACCGAGTCGAGGCGCCCGCGACCGCCGAGCAGAAGCAGCGCCTCGCGGCCCTCTCCCCGGCGCAACTGCATTGCCAGGACCTCGCCGGAGAGCCGATCACGAGCGTCATCAACCAGGCGCCGGGGAACCAGGCGCCGCTCGGCGGCGTGAAGGTGTCGGCCGCGACCGGCTGGTTCGCGGCCCGGCCATCGGGTACCGAGGCGCTCTACAAGATCTACGCCGAGAGTTTCCGCGGCCGCGAGCAATTGGCCCGGATCGTGGGGGAGGCGCAGGCGATCGTCGATACGGCGCTGGCGGCGGGACCGCCGGGAACGGCGCCATGACCGCGCTTCATGACGTTGTGTTCCTGCTTGATTGCGACAACACGCTGTTCGACAACGATCGGCTGGAGACGGATCTGGGCGATCACTTGGTACAGACGTACGGGATCGCCTGCCGGGCCAGGTACCTGGAGGTGCTCGAGCAACTGCGTAGCGAAGTCGGATACGCCGACTACCTGGGCGCCCTGCAGCGCTCCCGGCAGCAAGACGTGAGTGATGCGCGATTGTTCATGACGGCGTCGTTTCTCCTGGACTACCCCTTTGCCAGGCAGCTGTATCCCGGCGCGCTCGACGTCATCCGCCAACTGAGCACGTTGGGGCCGACGGTCATCTTGTCGGACGGCGACGTGGTGTATCAGCCGCGCAAAGTCCAGCACTCCGGTCTCTGGGAAGCCGTGGACGGCAGGGTGCTGATCGCCATTCACAAGGAACGGACGCTCGCGGCCGTGGCCGCGCGCTACCCGGCGCGGCGCTATGTCATGATCGACGATAAACTTCGCATTCTGGCGGCGATCAAAGCGTTCTGGTCCGACCGGGTGACGACGGTGTTCCCTCGCCAGGGGCACTACGCGCTCGATCCCCGCCACACGGCCGGGTTTGCCGCGGCCGATCTCACGGTCGAGCGGATCGGCGATCTGGCGAACCACGACTGGGCGGCCCAACTCGGCAGGCGTGCCACCGTGCCTCCGGAGCAGGACGGGCGGCGATGACGACCATGAAGTCGCGGTCGATCCTCACCATCAACGGTGGCTCGTCGAGCATCCGGTTCGCCGTGTACGCCGTCGGAGAACCGATGCGGCGGCAACTCAGCGGCAAGGTGGACCACATCG
>DATLUQ010000008.1 GCA_035533015.1 Gemmatimonadaceae bacterium
CCGACGATCACGGTGGGCGCTGGCTACTGGACGGCGACGATCACGCACAGCATGCTGACCGGGCACACCTGCGCCATCGCCATCAACACCACGAACCCGCTGGTCACGAGCGCGGGCGAAGGCGAGCCGGTCTGTAACTGAGTCGCGCAACCCGCATGCACGAAGTGGGGCCGGGCGAATGATGCCCGGCCCCGCTTTGCGTTGGTCACGAGCGCCGAGCTAGAGGTCGACCGATTCGCCGAGCAGCGTCTCATTGCCGAGGAGCAGAGCGCCCAGCGTCTCGCCCGCCTCCACGACCTCGCGATCCGCCGGCACGACGAGCAGGGCGTTGGCCCGCGCCATGCTCGTGAGCAGTCCCGATCCCTGAGCCCCGGTGAGACGCGCGGCCAGCACGCCGTCGCCGTCCGGGTGTACCACCGCCCGCAGGAAATGCGTGAGGCCGGCGAGGGTCACGACCCGCTGGGTGAGGCGCACCGGCACGCGCTGCGCGAACACCCGCGCCACGCCCTGCAGACGGCGGAGCGCCGGCCGCGCGAATAGCTCGAACGTCACCATGCTCGAAACCGGATTCCCCGGCAGTCCGATCCAC
The DNA here is from genome assembly GCA_035533015.1 of Gemmatimonadaceae bacterium. Lineage (NCBI taxonomy): Bacteria > Pseudomonadati > Gemmatimonadota > Gemmatimonadia > Gemmatimonadales > Gemmatimonadaceae > Gemmatimonadaceae bacterium. Next base: position 590 of record DATLUQ010000008.1, read on the forward strand.
GGCGCACCGCGCCAGGTGCCGAAGCCCAATGGCGCTCCCGGCCGGATCTTGACACGCCAGAACCGCAGCTCGGCGCCCAGATCGGCCAGCACTCGCCGCGTGTGATCGAACTCCCCCACCGAGATGCCGCCCGATGTGAGCAGCAGATCGTGGGGCGGTGCCGCCGCGAGACAAGCGCGCAGCGCGGCCGGATCGTCGCGTACGAGCCCGAGTAGCACGGGCTCCCCGCCCGCCGTTCGCACGAGCGCCTCCAGGGTGTAGCTGTTCGACGTTACGATGCGCTCGCCGCGGCGCACCTCGTCGAACCGGTCCACGTCCACGAGTTCGTCGCCCGTGGCGAGAATGGCCACGCGCGGCCGGCGCGCGACGCGCACCGTGGCGCTGCCGACCGACGCGAGCACGCCAAGGTGTGCGGGGTCCAGCCGCGTGCCGCGGGCGACCGCCAGAGCGCCGGCGGCGAGGTCTTCGCCCCTCGGCCGGACGTTGCGCCCCACGTCGCGGTCGTCGCGAATCGTCACGCGCTCCACGCCCGCGTCGGTATCCTCCACGCGGACCACCGTATCGGCGCCCGGGGGCAATGGAGCGCCCGTCATGATGCGATATGCTTCCGCGGTTCCCAGGGGGCGATCGGCCCGCGCACCGGCGGCGATCGTCCCGATCACGGCCAGCGTCACCGGATGCGCCAACGAGGCGCCGCGCACGTCACCGGAGCGCACCGCATAGCCGTCCATCGACGAATTGTTCCATGGCGGTAGATCCAACGGCGACATCACATCGGCGGCGAGCACGCGACCCAAGGCGCGGCGCAGCGGCACGTCCTCCGCGTCGATTGTGTGGATGGCCGCGACGATCTCGGTGGCGGCCTGCGCGACGGTGTGCGCCATCTCAGCGCAGGCGCAGCGACGCGAGGCGCGCCGCGATGGAATCCTCCACAGCGAGCACCTGCGAGGGCGCCGCGGTGAAGTTGTTGCAGATGACGCTGAACACGAGCTGGTGACCGTCGGTGGTCGACGCGTAACCCGACAGCGACCGCACGTTGGCCAACGACCCCGTCTTCGCGTGCACGTTTCCGAAAGCGGCGGTGCCGCGCATCCGCGTCTCCAGCGTTCCGTCCACGCCCGCCACCGGCAGGGCCGCGTACCATGCATCGAACGCCGGCGAGGTGCGCATCGCGTCCAGGACGCGCACGATCGTTTCGGGCGACAGGTAGTCGTACCGCGACAACCCGCTCCCGTCGCGGAGCACGAATCCGTCGGGCGACGCCCCCCACGCTTCGAGCTGGGCCGTCTCGACGCGCACGCCGCTGTCAACCACGCCCGCGCCGGTCTGCACGAGCGCCAGCGTACGCAGCAGCATCTCGGCCATCTGATTCTGGGATGGTTTGAGCACGGCCGGGAGCATCCGCGCCAGCGGCACCGACTCGAGGCGCGCAAGCGTGTCAACGGACGCGGTGGAGTCCGTGGCCGCTCCGTCCACCGCGATCCCCCGGTCTTCGAGCGCCTCGCGCAGCGCCGCCAGGTACGCGGCGTCGGGACGTACCAGAGGCACGGCGAGCGACGCCGAATCGCCAGCCGCGAGCGTGCCGAGCAACTCCACGACGCCGGTTGCCGTGTCGGTCGCCGCGCGAAGGGGGGCGGCGTGGAGCTGCGCCGTATCGGACGCGGAGACGGTGCGCACCGCGACGCGCAGTATGGGATACCGGTTGGCGGGTGCGGTGGCCGCCCGCACCGAATCGCCCGGCGCGGGGCCGGCGTGCACCCGCACATCGGCGAACCCGTCGTTGAACAGCAGTTCGTCCACCGGCGCGCCGTAGGTGGCCCCGAGGTCGTCCCACGACCACCCGAAGCCGAGGGTCGGCCCGGGGAAGGCGTCGGCGCCTACCAAGAGGCGGCCGGCGATGTGCCGGACCCCCGCCGCGTAAAGCGAATCGGCCATGGCGCGCAGCGGCGCCATGGCGTCGCCGCTCATCGAGTCGCTCACCGTCGGGTCGCCGCGCCCGTACACGAGCAGATCCCCGTGCAGTACGCCGTCGCGCAACGGACCGCGCGCGGCGAGCGTGGTGACGTAGCGGTAGTCGGCGCCCAGCTTGGTGAGCGCGACCGCGGTCGTGACCAGCTTCATGTTCGAAGCCGGCAGGAACAGTTTGTCGGCGTTGCGCGAATACAGCGTATCGCCACTCTCGGGGTCCACCACCAGCACGCCCCACAGCGCGTTGCGAAACTCGGGTAACGCGACGAGCGAATCCACGGCCTGCCGCAACTCGGCGCGCGTGTCGGGCCACGGGCCCGGCGCGCGGTGGTGCGAGGCGATGGCCACGGGGGCGGGGCTGGGGGGCGGGGCGGGCGGACCGGCGGCGGGTGCACAAGCGGTGCCCGGCGCCGCGAGCGCAACGGCGCAGGCCCATCGGATGAGCTTGGCGGCAGGAAGGATCACGGTACCCAAGAAGCTACACTTGGCGGACGGCCATCGCTTCGGCGCGGGCGAGGTCGGCCTGTGAGTTCACGCTCAGCAGCAGCCGCGCGGGGTCCCCCAGCGCGGCGACCTCGGCAGCCGACAGCCACGCGGCACGCTTGAGCGAGCGCGCGAACCGTGCTCCGCCGAAGTCTCCGGCACGCAGCGCCGTTTCGAGGTCTGCGATGCATCCCGGACCGTAGCAGGCGCAGAACGGTTCCATTCCCACCGGCGAGGCGCTCTCGGGAAAACAGGCGTCGGCGCCGGCCTCCAGGTACCTGCGCCAGAGCGCCCGCAGCAGCGGCGCGGTAACGAACGGCATGTCCCAGGCGACGACCAGTGCCGCCCGGCCCGTGTGGACGAGGGCAGCGTGCACCCCACTCAGCCCGCCGCCACCGGGAATCCGGTCGGGAATGCACGGCACGCCAGGTAGACACGCCGCAGATGCCGAATCGTTGGCAACGAGTAACAGTTCGCCCCCCGCGTCGCGGAGCGCGCGCGCCACGCGGTCCACGATCCGCACCCCGCCCACCACCGCCAGTCCCTTGGGTGCGCCGAACCGTGTGCTCGCGCCCCCGGCGAGAATGATGCCGACCGGAGGGTGGGCTGGCGACGAGGCGGCGCGCGGTGGCACGGAGAAGCGGCGCTTGCGGCGCTACTCGCCGCGGTAGGCGGCGCTCAGCGTGGCATCCTCGGCCACGCGCACTTCGTGCACCGCCACACCACCGGTCAGCGCGTCTCGCACTGCGTTGAAAATGAATCGCGCGAGGTTCTCGCCGGTCGGCATAAGGCGCCCTTCCGCGAACTCGGGAACGTCGAGATTCAGATTGGTGTGATCGAACCGCGCGCGGACGTCGCGCTCGAGCACGCGATCCACTTCACCGAGATCGACGATCATGCCGGTGTGTTCATCGATTTCTCCGCGCACCGTCACGTCGCACGTGTAGGTATGGCCGTGATAGTTGGGACGCGCGCACAGCCCGAACCTGCGAGCGTTCTCCGCGTCGCTCAACTCGGGCAGGCGATACCGATGGGCGGCGGCGAAGCTGATACGGCGGGTGAGGTAGGCGATCGCCACGCGCGATCAGTGGGAGAAGAGGTAGGAGATGCCGATGGTCAACGACGGGTTGTTCCGCCAGAACGACTTGGACAGAGTGGCCGGGACGATCGTCGTGTTGTTCTTGCCCACGGTGTAGTACGTCTGCGGGTAGCCCATCGAGTACATCCGGTTGTTCAGGTCGGCGCGTAGCGCCCACCGGTTGCTCGCCACCCAGCGGATGGTGAAACCCCAGACGAACTCGAAGCGCGTCCCGAACTGGTAGCTGCCTACGTCACTCTGCGTGTGGCGGTCGGAGATGAACCCCATGCCAAGATTGGCCAACGGCATGAAACCGTGGAAGGTGCGATCGCCGGTCAGTGAGAGCGACGCCGTGCCATCCACCGCCCAGAGCGGCCAATCCCAGAGTCCAACGTCGGGGTTGCTCCGCGAGGGGTCGAGGACCTTGCGCACGGAGCTCGTGCGCGAGAGCGAGGCGTTGAGGAAGAGCGGGCCCGCGGCATGCCACCCGTAGAGGAACGACCACAAGGCGCCGCCCTGGGGCGCGACGCCGGCTGGATCGGGGGCTGCCGAGAAGTGGCCCGTGAGCAGCGCGATCTCCATCGTCTGGTCGACGTCCTGGTACGGGCTTCGCGACGGGGCATACCCGACCTGCTGTTGGGCGCGGGCGGACACGGCCGAGACGGCCAGAAGAATGGCGGGCAACATTCGCTTCAAGAGTCGGCTCCCAGCGTTCGTAGGTCCTTCCCCGTCATCTCGGGCGGCGTTTCCAGCCCAAGCATGCGGAGGAGGGTCGGCCCAACATCGCACAATGCACCGCCGGAGCGAAGGGGGAAGGCTCCCCCGCCGTGCGCCGGTGCGGCCGCCCCCGCGTCGACAGCCAGAATCGGCACCGGGTTCGTCGTATGCGCGGTGTGCGGGCCCCCCGTTTCGGGATCGATCATCTGCTCGCAGTTCCCATGGTCGGCCGTGATCAGCAGCCGGGCGCCGACACGTTCCGCGGAGGTGAGCAGGCGCGCCAGGCAGGCGTCCACGGTCTCCACCGCCCGGATCGTAGCCGGGAGCGACCCGGTATGGCCGACCATGTCGCTGTTCGCATAGTTGCAAAGAATGAAGTCGTGTTCGCGTGCCTCCACCGCGCTGCACAATGCGTCGGTCACGCCGGCGGCGCTCATCTCGGGCGCGAGGTCGTACGTCGCCACCTTCTGGCTGGGCACGAGCAGCCGGTCCTCGCCTTTGAACGGCGTCTCCCGGCCCCCGTTGAAGAAGTAGGTCACGTGCGCGTACTTCTCGGTTTCCGCGGTACGCAGTTGCGTCATGCCGGCGTCGGAAATCACCTCGCCGACGATGTTCACGAGGCTGCGCGGGGCGAACGCGATCGGCACGGAGAACGTCTGGTCGTACTGCGTCATGGACACCACATACACCGTGGGCCGGGGGGCGGTGGCAAACCCGTCGAACCCGTCCATGGTCAGCGCGCGGACGATCTGGCGCATCCGGTCGGCGCGGTAGTTGAAGCAGATCAGCGCGTCGCCGTCGCGGATCGGCGCTACTGGCTTCCCGTTCTCGACGATGGTCGTTGGCGCGATGAACTCGTCGGTCTCGTCCCGTTCGTAGGCGGCGCGGATCACGGCCAGCGGATCCGCTCCGGCCGGTCCCGTGCCCTGGACTGCCGCCCGGTACCATTTCTCGGTTCGATCCCATCGTTTGTCGCGATCCATACCGAAGTATCGGCCGCCCAGGCTGGCCACGCGCGCGCGCCCCCTCGCCCGCTCCAGCGTTTCGCGCATGAAGCCAAGGCCCGAACGGGGCATCGTGTCGCGTCCGTCGAGCAGGGCGTGGATGGCCACGTGGGGCAGTCGCTCGCGCTCGGCCAGATCGATGAGCGCGAACAGGTGCTGGTCGAGGGCATGTACGCCTCCGTTCCCGACGAGCCCCATGAGGTGGAGCGTGCCTCCCGATGCGCGGACGCGGCGGCAGGCCTCGAGAAGCGCCTCATTGCGAAAGAACGACCCGTCCTTGATGGCCTGCGAGATGCGGACGAGGTCCTGCATCACCACGCGGCCCGCGCCGAGGTTGAGGTGCCCCACTTCGCTATTCCCCATCTGGCCCTCGGGTAGCCCCACCGCGAGCCCCGAGGCGGCGAGCAGGGTGCGCGGATACCGCTCCACGAGCCGGTCCCAGGTGGGCGTGCGCGCGAGGGCGATCGCGTTCCCCTCGCGCTCGGCGCGATATCCCCAACCGTCGAGAACGACCAGGACGACCGGCTGTTTGGTGTGAGGCGGCATCGATCTCCGTTCGGGCGCTTGCTCTGCCGCGCCCAACCTTTCATACTCGAACGTCATACGCGGCGGTCACGAAATGTACCCGTCGCCCTAGCCCCGACCAAGCGATGCGCCTTCGTACTCTTCTCGCGGTGACTCTGCTCTCCGCTGCACCGGCCGCGCCTATTGCGTGGGCGCAGTCCACGACCGGCCCCACTGTGTTCTACTCGGGTCCGGGTACGCAGAAGCTCGCCACCGTCACCCAGGGCACTGTGGTCGCGCCGGCCGGCCAGTCGGGGAAGTACCTTCGAGTGATCCTGCGTGGCTACATCGCTACCTCGCTGCTCGGGGGCCCGAGCGATTCCTTCGCGACGAGAGTGACCGGCACCGACGCGCGGCTACGCACCAGCGCATCGACATCGGCCCCTGTGGCGGCCGCACTGGAGCAGGGCGTGGGGTTCCACGTGGTGAAGCGTGGCGGCGGCTGGACGAAGGTGGAACGGGCCGGATGGATACTCCGCTCGGCACTGCCCGCCACGTTGCCCGCCGATCCTGCGCCATCTGTGCTGCACCTGGCACCCCCGGCACAGATCAAGCAATCTCCGGTGGCGCCGCCCGTCACCCCGGCCACTCCGGACACCACCCCGCCGGGGGCAGGGCAGGCCGGTGACGTCACGCCCGTTGGCACCACTGGCCTCGCCCCGGCGCCGGACGTGGCTCCGGTGGCTACCGTGCAGCATGGGGCCGTACTCACCCCGTTGGCGCGGGAGCGCGGGTGGGTGCGCGTGCGGCTGGAAGGTTGGGTGCGCGAGGCCGACGTTGCGGCGGCCGACAGTTCGCTCGCCCGGCTGAGCGCGGCCGATCTGCGCGCCAGTCCTCAGCAATACGTGGGGCGAACGGTTCGGTGGACAGTGACGTCGCTGGCGTTCCAGACCGCCGACGCCCTGCGGCACGACATGAAGCCCGACGAGCCCTATCTGCTGGCGCGCGGGCCTGGGGCGGAAACGTCGCTCCTGTACCTGGCGTTGCCTCCCGACCTAGTGGCCAGGGCGCAAGCTCTACCGCCAATGGCGCAGTTGATCATCACGGCCACGGTACGGACGGGCCGGTCGGACCCCGCAGGGGTACCGATCCTGGATGTGTCGTCGATGACAACGAGGTGAACTGACCAAGTGGTCAGAATTGTCTACGATGCTATGGATATGGACCTGAATTGGTCCCGGGCGGTAGGTACAGCTGGGCAAGGCAGCGCATGAATTTCGGTGGTTCTGGCAGTCTTCATCAACATTCGGAGTGGCATGGAGTCAAGGCGTTTCGGACCGCGATCGGCGTACAGTGACCCTCGCCGCCGCCTTGCGCGGGTGCACGTGCGCACTCTCACGTACCTCGTGGCCGGTGCGGCGAGCCTCGCGGCGTTCACCCGTCCGGCGGAGCTCGCGGCAGTGGACATCACCCGGCCGGCGGTTCCGGACGTGATCGCCACCGCCGAGGCGGCGGGGGCGAGTCATGCCGTAGAACTCACGGTGGCCATGCCCGGCGACTCGGTGGACATGCCGATGGATCTGGGGGCCGATTCGCTCAACGTGCGCTACGAATGGGTGGCCGAGGGCGACCCGGTGCGTCCGGCGTACACGCATGGCTTCGCCCGTAGCGCGCTGTTGGCCCCGGCCACGCCCGGGTTCTACCATTTGGCGCTGTTCCGGGACACGTCGCGAGTGCTGCTCGACACCCCGACGCTGGCCGTGCTGATGCCGTTCGGTGAGAAACGTGGGGGCAAGATCAACGGGTACCGGATCGGAACGTATCGGGGTGAGCGGCAGGGGACGGACGCGCACCCGGAGGGCTTCCTGGCGGTGGAGCCCGGCGACGCCGATCTTCCGGTGAGCGCGCATCTGCGCGTGTCGGACTTCATCACACACGATTCGCAGCAGGACGTGTGGCCCAAGTACGTGGCGCTCGATCCGCGGCTGCTCGACAAGCTGGAGTTGGTACTTGATCAATTGGAGCGTGGAGCGGGCCAACGAGCGCCCATGCGCCTCGATTTTGACGTGCACTCTGGTTTCCGGACACCGCTCTATAACCGCACCGTGCCAGGGGCGGCCGAGGAGAGCCAACACCAGTTCGGCGACGCGGCGGACGTCACGCTCGATGCCAACGGCGACGGTCGGATCGACCGGGCCGACGTGGAGGCCATCGTGCACGCCGTAGACGTTGTGGAGGCGGCACATCCGGAATTGGTGGGCGGGCTGGGGATCTACACCAGCTCGCGCTATCCGACACCGTACGTGCACATCGACACGCGGGGCGAGCGCGAACGCTGGCACGGCTAGCCACTCTGGGGACGGGGGCGTCCATGAACGAACATTTGCGGGATCGCATACTGAGAAGGCTCGACACCCTGTCCGACGAGCGGGGCTATCAGGCGCTGGACTACATCGAATTCCTCGAGTCGAAATACGCCGAGCGGCAGTCGCCGGCGGCTAACGCGTTCACGCGGCTCACCGAATCGGTGGAGGACACGCTCCGCGCGGGCCGGGTGTCGGCATCGGTGATCGCCGAAACGATGGCATTTCTCAACCGTGCCTCCGGCGTGTTGAACAGCGCGCTGGCGGCGGGAAAATCGGTTGCCGACGATGTGGTCAAGGTCGCGAAGCAGGCGACAACTCAGCCGGGTATCGTGCCGGTAATTGGAGCGCCAACGAGTACGGCGCCAACGGGTACCGCGACGACAAGCGCGGCGCCAACGAGGCCAGCGCCGGCAAGGCCAGCGCCGGCACGACCAGCACAGGACCGATAGAGCGCGGAAGCGGCACGTGGCAAACAGAGACCTGAGGCCGGCCGTAACGTTCGCAGCTTGAAGGTCGAAGGCGGTTCTGAATTCCGCGCTTCATTCGGCGCCGCCGGTTCTGCCCCGCGTGCTTGCTTGCGCCCCTTTTCTGTCCCGCCTATTTTTCGCCATGGCAACCACAACTCGCCAAGCAACCAGGCCCGCCCAGTCCGGCACCACGGACGGCGGGCTTTCGCGTATAGCCGAACCGCGCGGTGCCGAACGGGTCCGTGACCCGGTCGCCCTGACGTTCGACGACGTCCTGCTCGTGCCGGCCCACGCGATGACCCATCCCAAGGACGTCACGCTCACCACGCGGTTCAGCCGCGGCATCGTGCTCAATGTGCCGCTCGTGGCGGCCGCCATGGACACGGTGACGGAAAGTGACATGGCGATCGCCATGGCGCGGGCCGGCGGGCTTGCCGTGCTCCACAAGAACATGTCCATCGACCGGCAGGCTGCCGAGGTGGACCGCGTCAAGCGCAGCGAGAGCGGAATGATCCTCAATCCGATCACGCTTCGGTCCACGGACACGGTACGCGAAGCCACGGCGCTCATGCGCCGATTCAGCATCTCCGGCGTGCCGATCGTGGACGAGGAGGGGCGGCTGGTGGGTATCATCACCAACCGGGACCTGCAGTTCGAGAAGGAGCTTGACCGGTTGCTCGCCGACGCGATGACCAAGGAAGGGCTGGTCACGGCTCCGATCGGTACGACGCTCGAGGAAGCCGAGCGCATCCTCGCCAAGGGACGGATCGAGAAGCTCCCCGTGGTGGATTCCGACGGGAAGCTCAGGGGTCTGATCACGGTCAAGGACATCCACAAGCGGCGGCAGTATCCCGGGGCCAACAAGGACGAGCACGGACGCCTGCGAGTGGCAGCGGCGATCGGTGCGGCAGGGGACTTCCTTCCCCGGGCGCGGGCCCTGGTCGAGGCCGGGGTGGATGCGTTGATCATCGACACGGCGCACGGGCACGCCGACGGAGTGCTGCGCGCCACGGCCGAGGTACGCGAGAAGTTTCCTCAGGTGCAGCTGGTGGCCGGGAATGTGGCCACGCGCGAGGGCGCGCGGGCGCTGGTGGAGCGCGGAGTGGACGCCGTGAAGGTGGGAGTGGGTCCGGGGTCGATCTGCACTACGCGAGTCGTCACCGGTGTCGGGGTGCCGCAGCTCACCGCCATTTTCGACGCTGTGGAAGGCGCCGGTGACGTGCCGGTGATCGCCGACGGCGGCATCAAGTATTCGGGCGACGCGGTCAAGGCGCTGGCCGCCGGCGCGTCGAGCGTGATGATGGGTTCGATGCTCGCCGGCACCGAGGAGAGCCCCGGCGAGGCGTTCCTGCTCGAGGGGCGCCGATTCAAGATGGTGCGCGGCATGGGGTCGCTTTCCGCCATGCAGGACGGCAGCGCCGACCGGTACTTCCAGGAGGGCGAGCTGTCGCCCAAGAAGCTGGTGCCCGAAGGCATCGAGGGCCGGGTGCCTTACAAGGGCCCGGTGGGCGACGTGCTGTTCCAGATGGTGGGCGGGCTCCGCAGCGGGATGGGCTACGTGGGGTGCGCCACGATCGACGAACTGCGCACGCGGCCGTCGTTCGTGCGGATCACCGCGGCGGGTCTGCGTGAGTCGCACCCGCACGACGTGACGATCACCAGAGAAGCGCCGAACTACTCACTCTAGATCCCGGCTGCGCATTCGCGCCATGGGCGTGACGGGCCGTTTCAGAGCGAGCGTTGACAAAGTCCGCGCGCCGGGACAACTTGCCCCGGCGCGATTTGTATACAGAATTTCCCATCCACCCCGCGACGCTTCCGTCGCCTCCGTTCTACAAATCAGAGGATGACCGAATGAACCTGTTCCGACGCAAGAGCGTTACCGCGCTCCAAGCCGAGGCAATGTCCGATCACAGCCTGCAACGCGTCCTGGGTCCACTCAATCTGACGACGCTGGGGATCGGCGCGATCATTGGCACCGGCATCTTCGTCCTTACGGGTGAGGTAGCGGCGCAAAATGCGGGGCCCGCGGTCGTGCTGTCGTTCATCTTCGCCGGGGTGGCGTCGGTCTTCGCAGCACTCTGCTACTCCGAGTTCGCGGCGCTCATCCCCATGGCCGGGAGCGCCTATACGTATGGCTACGCGACGCTCGGCGAGTTCGTCGCATGGATCATCGGCTGGGATTTGATCCTCGAGTATGCGCTCGGTGCGGTGACGGTCGCCATCGGGTGGTCGGGTTATGTCGTGAGCTTCCTCCGCGACGTCGGCATCAACGTACCCTGCGCGTTCTCGGCGGCCCGCGGAATTTCCGTCCATTGCGCGGACGGTTCCACGGCGACGGCGATCTTCAATCTGCCGGCCGTCATCATCATCGCGGTCGTCACCGCGTTGCTCGTCGTCGGGATCAAGGAATCCGCGAACGTGAACAACGTGATTGTCATGATCAAGGTTGCCGTCGTGTTGCTGTTCATCTTCGCTGCGGTTCACGCCGTCCACCCGGCCAACTGGCATCCCTTCATCCCCCCGGCGACGGGCAAGCGGGGTGAGTTCGGCTGGGGTGGCGTCACAACCGGCGCCGGCATTGTGTTCTTCGCCTATATAGGATTTGACGCGGTGTCCACCGCCGCGCAGGAAGCGAAGAACCCGCAGCGAGACATGCCGATCGGCATCATCGGGTCGCTCGTCATCTGCACGCTTCTGTACATCGCGGTGAGCGCCATTGCCACGGGCGTGATGAGCTACAAGCTTCTCAACGTGCCCGATCCGATCGCAGTCGCGGCGGACGCGGCGGGTCTGGGCTGGATGGCGTCGCTGATCAAACTCGGCGCCATCGCTGGCCTGTCGTCAGTGATTCTCGTGATGCTGCTCGGGCAGTCGCGCGTGTTCTATTCCATGGCACGCGACGGACTGCTGCCGCCGATCGTGAACAAGGTGCACCCCAAGTTCCACACGCCGTACGTGACGTCGATCGTCACTGGCGTGATCGTGGCGTTCTTCGCGGCCATTCTGCCCATCGCCGACGCCGCCAACCTCGTTTCGATCGGCACCCTGATGGCGTTCGTCATCGTTTCGATCGGTGTGGTTGTGCTCCGTGTCCGCGAGCCTGACCTGCCACGGGCGTTCAAGACGCCCATGGTCTGGGCGGTCGGGCCGCTCGGCGCGCTCTCCGCCGCGTACCTCATGTACAGATTGCCGTGGGAAACCTGGGTGCGGCTGATCGTCTGGTTCGTGCTCGGCATGATCATCTATTGGACGTACAGCCTGTGGCACTCGAATCTGGCGAAGGCATCGCCCGAAGCGAGCGATTGATCCTCGTGCGCGTTAGCTTTGAAACGGCGCCCGACTCCGGGCGCCGTTTCGCTTTTTCCGACGCCCCGTGACCGTTCAAGACTACCTCGCCGTTCCCGCCGCGCGACGCGACGCGATCCTCCGCCTGGCCGAGTACTGGCAGCCGGGTCGTGTCGTCGCGCTGTCCACGCACATCAACGCCGACGGCGACGGCTGTGGCTCCGAGGCGGCGCTGGCCCGGCTGCTCGCCGAGCGCGGGCTCACGGTACGCATCGTGAATCCCACCCCCTGGCCCGACCTGTTCCGGTTCCTGCTCGGCGACGACGTGCAGGACGCGTCCGCCCAGGGTGCCGAGGCGCTGCTCGGGGTCGACGCCCTGGTGGTGGTGGACATCAACGACGTAACGCGCCTGGGCCAGCTCACGGAGACGGTGCGCGCGCTCACCGTGCCGCGGCTCGTGGTCGACCACCACGTGGTCTCGGCGGACCCGGCGGGCGACGTGATCGTGAGCGACACGCATGCTTGCGCGACCGGCGAGCTGATCTACGACGTGGCCTCCGTGCTCGAACTCGAGATCACGCCGGCTATCGCGGAGTCGCTCTACACGGCGATCCTCACCGACACCGGCGGCTTCCGGTTCAGCAACACGTCGCCGCGCGCCCATGCCATTGCCGCCGACCTGATGACGCGCGGGGTGGATCCCGAGGCGATGTACCGCCGCGTGTACGCTTCCGCCCCGGTGGGCCGCGTGCGGCTACTCGCCGAGGTGCTCCAGACGCTTGGGGTGGACCAAGCCCTCGGGCTGTCGTGGCTCTCGATGCGCGCTGGCGCCCTGGGCGAATACGGAGTGAAACAGGAGGACCTGGACGGCATCGTCGAGCATGCGCGGTCGATCGCCGGCACCAAGCTGGCGATCTTCTTCCGCGACCTGGGCAACAAGAAGGTCAAGGCGAGCTTCCGCAGCACGGGCGCGTTCGACGCGAACGCCTTTGCGCGGCGCTACGGTGGCGGAGGGCACGTCCGCGCTGCGGGCGCCCTGATCGCCGGGCCCATGGACACGGTGCGCGACCGCGTGCTGGCCGATGCGCGCGGTGAACTGGCGTCGCTTGGAAAGGGGTCGGGCCCGGCGTAGTTTCCCTGACATGTCCGATACCCTCCAGCAGCGCATCGCGACCGCGCTCTCCAAGCTCCGCAATCCGCGCACCGGTCACGATATCGTGTCCGACAACATGGTGCGCGACGTGGGCACCACCACCAGCGGCAAGGTGCGGCTGTCGCTCTTGCTCGCGGCCGACGATCCGGCCACCCTGGTGCGCGATGTGCGGGTGGCGCTCGAACGCGTGGAGGGCGTGACCGGAGTGCACGTGGACGTGAAGGATGCCGCGCAGGCAGCACCCAAGCCGCCCGCATCGCGCAGCCTGCCGGTGATGGACGACCGGCCCGCCGCCCCGCGCGCGAGCGCGCCCACGCCAGTGGCCTATCCGAACCTCGGCAACATCATCGCGGTGTCGAGCGGCAAGGGCGGGGTGGGCAAGTCCACCGTCGCCACGAACCTCGCCGTGGCGCTGGCTGCTGGCGGTGCGCGCGTCGGGCTCATGGACGCCGATATCTACGGCCCCAATGTGCCCCGCATGATGGGCGTGGATGCGCCGCCTGCCGTAGTGAACGAGAAGATCGTGCCGCTCGAGGCGTTCGGGGTGAAGGTCATCTCGCTCGGCTTCATGATCGACCGCGACCAGCCGGCGATCTGGCGCGGGCCGATCGTGATGAAAATCATCACGCAGTTCCTGCGCGACGTGGCCTGGGGCGAGCTCGACTATTTCATCGTCGACATGCCGCCCGGCACGGGCGACGCGCAGCTGTCGCTGGTGCAAGCCACGATGCTGCGCGGCGCGCTCATCGTGACCACGCCGCAGGAGATGGCCACCGGCGACGCGCTGCGGGGCGTGCGCATGTTCCAGCGCGTGGGCGTGCCGGTGCTGGGCATCGTGGAGAACATGAGCTGGTTCGAGTGCCCGCACTGCGGCAAGCCGACGCCGATTTTCGGCGCCGGCGGCGGGGAGCGGTTGGCAGCGGAAACCGAGCTGCCGTTGTTGGGGCAGATCCCGCTCCATCCGCAGGTGCTCGAGAATGCCGAGGTCGGCCAGCCGATCGTGGTGGCCGACGCCACGTCGGCCGCGGGCCGAGCCCTCCTGGCGCTTGCCGACCGCGTGATCCAGGCCGTGCACGAGCTGGCGGCCGCGCCATGACTTGACGATGTCTCGCGCCCTGGTCACGCTGCTCACCGACTTCGGCACCGCCGACGGCTACGTCGCGGAGATGAAGGGTGTGCTGCTGACCGGCGCGCGCGAGGCTGTGATCGTCGACGTGTCGCACGACATTGCCCCGCAGGACCTCGAGGCGGGGCGGCTGGCGCTGGCCCGCTACTGGAGGCGCTTTCCCGAGGGCACGATCCACATCGCGGTGATCGATCCCGGGGTGGGCTCGGGGCGCGGCGCGCTGGCGGTGGAGAGCCAACGGCGCTATCTCGTTGGGCCCGACAACGGGCTGCTCTCGCCGGCGCTTCTGGCACCGGGCGCGCGCGTGGTGCGGCTGGGCGTGCCGCCCTCGGCCTCGCCGACGTTCCACGGACGCGACGTGTTCGCGCCGGCCGCCGTCCACCTGGCGAATGGGCAGGCGTTCGACGCGCTCGGCGCGCCGGTGTCGGACCCCGTGATCCGGCGGACGCCAGAGCCCCACCGTGCCGCCGACGGCTCGATCGAGGGGCGTGTGGTGACGGTGGACCGGTTCGGCAACTTGATCACAAATCTGATCGGCGTGCGCGGGGGCGAGGTGACGATCGCCGGGCACACCGTGCCGGTTCGGCACACGTACAGCGACGTGAACGCAGGAGAGATCGTGGCCGTGGTGGGGTCGTCGGGGCTGCTCGAGGTCGCGGTGCGCGACGGTAACGCGGCGGTGCTGCTCGGCGTGGCTCGCGGCACGGTGGTCGCGTTACGCGCGGGCTAGCTCAGGGCGTCGCCGAAGCTCCGAAGCGGTCGAGCGTGATGCCTCCCAACGCCGTCTGCACGTGCAGACGCAGATGGTATTTGGCCGTGTCCCAGTTGTCGGAATAGTAGGCGCCGTCGCGCTTCACGAGCCCGTCGTTGTCGAACGAGGTGAGGAAGCGCCGCATGTCGAGCTGCACCCCGACGTCGCGCGGCACGCGCAGCGTGATCTTGCCCAACGTCACCTCGACGTCGGCATCGAGGTCACCCGTCCAGTTGCCGCCGAAGCCGAGATCCAGCGACCCGACCCCGCCCTTGACCACCAGCGATGCGGCGTTGGCGTTGCCGAGATTGCGGGCCGTGAGGTCGGCCGCCCCCACGTCGATCGTTATGGTGCCGATCTTGGCCAGGTTGGGCGAGCTGAAGTCGACCGTCGCTGCGGCCGCGCCCGATTCCATGTTCAGCCCGCGCAGGGTGAGGCCGCCCAGGTCGATGTCGGCGTCGGTGGCGCCCAGCGACATCGAGAGGTCGATCGGCACCGTGGGCGCGAGGGCGAGCGTCATCTGGGCCTTGTTGTCGGCGTCCGTTCGCCGGGCGGTCCAGTTCATCGAGACGTCCTTGATTCCGATGTCGAGCCTGCCAGCCGCGGCGTCGAACGTGTACAGGGGTGTGGTGCGGTCCTCGTCGTAGCGCAGGTGCATGGCGTACAGCACCGGTTGGGTCGCGGCGCGCAGCGTGAACCGGCCGGCGGCGTACTGCACGTGGACGCGCATCTCGTTCGAGTCGCGGAGTTGCCGCGACACGTCCACCGTCTGCCAGGACTGCGCACCGGCCAGTGCCGGCGCGCAGACGGCGAGCACCGCCGCGGGCAGCAGGGCGCGCCTCATGGAAGGTCCCTCGTGACCGGCGCCGGGCGGCGGGCGGCAGCCACGCCGGCCACGGGGGTCGGCGTTTGCCAGGCAAGCGGTTCCGCCCCGCCGGGGGCGGAGCGTGGTGTGGTCCCGGCGCGCTCGTGCTGTGTGCCGGCGCGCGAGAGCACCGTGGCTCCGAGTCCGGCCGTGAGGGCCACCCAGGTGACGGCCACGGCCACGGCGCGCAGCAGCGGCTGCACGCCGGGCATCCAGGTGAGCGCGGCGACCACGAACCAGAGTCCCAGATAGACGACCAGTCCGGTGAACATGGCGCGCACGCTCACGCCGCGCTCGCCGGCGTCGGGTTCGGCGCGAAAGAGGCCGCGCCCGGTGAACCGTGCCACGGCCAGGAATCCAAGGGCCAGCAGCCCCGCCAAGGCGATGATGTAGGCCACGATGGCGAAGGGAATGAGCAACACGCCGATGATGGTGATGGCCAGCGCGACGATGACCAGGAGCAGCAGCGGCACGAGCCCCAGCTCGGTGAGGAGGCCCACCCAGAAGGCGCGTGCGAGGTGGCGCTCGAGCACTGCCACCACCCCGTCGAGGTTGTGCTCGGCGAAGAGCAGCACGCCGATGCCGATGATGGCAAGGACGGCGAACCAGGCAAGCACCAGCTTCATGGCGCCCGCGGTGGTGAGCGGGGCCTGGGGGGCCGTGCCGGCACGGGCGTTGGGGGCCGCGAGATCGCTCAAGGAGCGCATCTCGCCGTACACATTGCCGCCGTCGATCTTCACGTGCCCGCCAATCGACACGGCGTCGCCGGTCACGACGCCGCCGGTGTGGATGACCACGTCCCCGTGGAGGGCGATGGCGTCGCCATTCACGCGGCCGCTGATCTCCAAGGGGCCGTTGGCCGCAGCCACGGTTCCGGCCACGGTGGTGCTAGCGGGGATGGTCCGGCCGCCCATGGCAAAGCTATCGGCCGGGGGGACGTGGAGAAGGTTCGCCGACCGGGCGATGCGGCCGATGTCTGCCCGGAGTTGGGCGTCCATCTGTTGCGGAGCGGCGGTCGTGGCCGGAGGGGCGGCGGACTGCGCCCGAACCGGCGCGGCCGCTGCGAGTGTGACCAGCGCAAGGCAGGTCGAGAGGGCCCGCATGGGTCAACCCCTCCGGCGGGCGGCGGAGGCGATGGCGCGGAGGCCGAAGGCGGACGCCGTGGCGGCCGCCAGGAACCCAGCCGCGACGGCGCCGATTCCGAAAAGTCCGCCCTGCTGGAGGGTGTCCATCACCGCCGGCCCGAACAGGGTGACCATCCCGCCCTGGACGGCCTGGACGACCGCGCCGCGCAGGTGGTTGCCGACCACGTCGGCGGCCAGGGTGACGAGGTCGCCGCGGGACACCAGCCAGAGTGCGCCGCCCGTGAGCGTGGCGCCGGCGGTGGCCAGGAGGCCGGCCACGGCCAAGCGGCCGGGACGGGAATGCGGCAGGAGACGGGTGACTGTTTCGACGGCGGCCACGTGCCAGGGCACGAACACCGGAACCTGGCTCATCACCTTGTTGGCCAGGGTGAAGGATGGGGCGAACCGCGGAAGCTCCTCGAGGGCGGTGACGACCAGTCGAGCATCTTCAAGCTGGGCACGGCACTGCGCGCACTCCCGCGCGTGTTCGCGCAGGGGGGCGACACCGAACCCGACTTCGTCGTCGAGCAGGAGATCGAATTCTTCTGGGAGCAGATGCCGGTGATTCACGGAGCCTCCAGGGTGTCCTACGGCCGGCAGGGAGCGCCGGTTTCAGGGGAAACGGGGGTGCGGAGAGTGCGCTGGGTGGGGTACGTCACTGCTTGAGGTGCTCCAGAAGCCCGCGTAGCTCGTGGCGGGCGCGATGGATGTAGGTCTTGACAGTGCCCAGCGGCAGATCGAGGGTGGCGGCGATCTCCTCATAGGACTTGTCTTCCACGTGGCGGAGCAGGATACAGGCCCGGTATTCGGGCCGGAGCTGGCCGATGGCGGTCTCGATGGCGGCGCCCAACTCCTTGGCCTGGAGCTGGTCGAGGGCCGACTCCTCGTGCACCGATACGTCGAACGACGTGGCGTCCACAGCGTCACCGGTCACGGCATGGGGGGAGCCGTCCATACTCACGGTGTCGAGCTGCCGCCGGCGCAGGTGATCGATGGCGACGTTATTGGCGATCTTGAACAGCCAGCTCGAGAACTTGAATTCCGGACGGTACCGGTCGATGTGCTGGAGGACCTTGATGAAGGTGTCCTGCGTCAGGTCCTCGGCCAGCTCGCGATTGCGCACCATGCGGAAGACGAGCGAGAACACGGGTCGCTCGTACCGCTTGATGAGTTCGCGATACGCGGCCTCGCGCCCTCGCTGAGCGAGCGCGACGACGTCGGCGTCCGGGAGGTTGGCGAGGTCGAGAGCTGGGGGCATCGAGCGGGTGCGCGGGCCGAGCAGAACACGCGGCGCGCGGTGTCGTAGGGGAACCTATGCACCGGGGCAGCCACGAGCCAGCGGTTCGCTTGCCGGCGCCGGGTTGGGCGGCGAAGTTTCGCAGATGCCCGTGAATCACCTGGAAGCCGCGGAGGCGGAGGCCGCCGCCGCGTGGGGCGAAGAGAAACGCGCCTATGTGCAGCGGATCTTCTCGGAGATCGCGCCGCGCTACGATCTGCTCAATCGCGTGCTGAGCTTCAACGTCGACCGGCGTTGGCGGCGGCGTGCGATCGCGGCGCTCGACTGGACGCGCCGGCCCACCGGCCGCTATCTCGACCTCTGCGCCGGCACGCTGGATGTGGCGGCGCAACTGGCGCGCACCCCGGGGTTCCGCGGCACGGTGATCGGCGCCGACTTCGCGGAGCCGATGTTGCGCGCGGGGGCCGGCAAGTCGCCGGCCGGCGTGGTGCGGCCAGTGGTGGCCGATGCGTTGGGGTTGCCATTCGCGCCGGCGTCGATGGCGGGCGCCATCGTGGCATTCGGCATCCGCAACCTGGCCGATCTGGACGCGGGGCTCGGCGAGGTGCTGCGCGTGCTCGAGCCCGGCGGCCGGTTGGTGGTCCTCGAATTCTCCACGCCGTCCTCAGCGTTCGTGCGCGCCGGCTATCATGCGTACTTCCATCACGTGCTGCCCTTCGTGGGCGGGGTGGTGAGCGGCCACGGGACGGCGTATCGATACCTGCCGCAGTCGGTGGCCAGCTTTCCCTCGCAGCAAGCGCTCGGCACCCGCATGGAACGCGCCGGGTTCACGGCCGTGCGGTGGCAGTCATTGACCTTCGGCATCGCGGCGCTGCACGTGGGCGAGAAAGCCGCGACCCGTTCCGTTCCGACATGACGCTCGATACCCTGGGCGCATTCGTCGACGCGCTGGACCGCGCTGGTGAGTTGGTGCGGGTCGCCCAGCCCGTGTCGGTGGATCTGGAAATGTGCGAGATCGCGGATCGGGCCATGAAGCAGCCGGGGGGCGGCCCGGCGCTCCTGTTCGAGCGGCCCGTGCTCCGCGACGGCACGGCGTCATCGTACCCGGTGGGCATCAATCTGTTCGGTTCGATGCGGCGCATGGCGATGGCCCTCGGCGTGGCCGACCTCGACGCGATCGGCTTGCGGATCACCGAACTGCTCGCCATGAAGGTTCCCGAGGGGTTGGTCGCCAAGCTGTCGCTGTTGCCGCGGCTGCTGGAACTATCCAAGTTTCCGCCGCGGACGCACGACGGTGGGGCGCCCTGCCACGAGGTGGTGTGGCGCGGCGGCGAGGTGGACCTCGACCGACTGCCGCTGCTCACGTGCTGGCCGGAGGACGGGGGCGCCTATATCACTTTCCCAATGGTGATCACGCGCGACCCCGTGCGCGGCATCCGCAACGTGGGCATGTACCGCGTGATGCAGACGGGCAAGGCCACGCTCGCCATGCACTGGCAGCGCCACAAGGTGGGCGCCGCGCACTGGCGCGAGATGGCGGAGCGCGGCGAGCGGATGCCGGTGTGCATCGCGCTGGGGGGCGATCCGCCGTCCATGTATTCGGCCAGCGCGCCGCTGCCGCCCACGGTGGATGAGTTCCTGTTCGCGGGGTTCCTGCGCAAGAACCACGTGCATCTCACCAAGGCCCTCACGTGCGACCTCGAAGTGCCCGCCGAGGCGGACTTCGTGATCGAGGGGTACATCGACCCCGCCGAGCCGCTGGTGACCGAGGGGCCATTCGGCGATCACACCGGCTTCTACTCGCTGGCCGATCTGTATCCGCAGGTGCACGTCACGGCGGTGACGATGCGCCGCCAGCCGATCTTCCCTGCCACGATCGTCGGGCGGCCGCCCATGGAGGACTTCTACCTCGGGCACGCGACCGAGCGCATCTTCCTGCCGCTGCTCAAGCTCACGGTGCCCGAGATCGTGGACTACCACATGCCGGCCGAGGGGATCTTTCACAATCTCGTCTTCGTATCGATCGACAAGCAGTATCCGGGCCAGGCGCAGAAGGTGATGAACGCGCTGTGGGGCCAGGGGTTGATGTCGCTGGCCAAGGTGCTGGTGGTGGTGGACAAGTGGGTGAACGTGCGCGACCCCAAGGAAGTGTGGTGGGTGGCGCTCAACAATCTCGATCCGGAGCGTGACGCGCGATTCACCATGGGCCCGGTGGACGTGCTCGACCACTCGAGTCGTACGTTCACGTACGGGTCCAAGATGGGGCTCGACGGCACGCGCAAGCTTCCCGAAGAGGGATTCACGCGCGACTGGCCCAAGCTGATCGAGATGGATGCCGAGACGAAGCGCGCCGTGGACGCGAAGTGGGCTAAGCTGGGGTTCCCGTGGCGATGAGTGGGCCCGAGGGGCAGACATTCACCGATCGCGGGTCGCGCGTCATCGCCTACGTCAATCTGGTGAAGCTGCCGCACACGGTGTTCGCGTTGCCGTTCGCACTCGTGGGCGTGACCCTGGCGTCGTACCGGCGACCGCTCCACCTGGGGCAGGTGCTGTGGGTGGTGGTCGCGTTCACGGCGGCGCGGTTCGCCGCTATGGCGTTCAACCGTATCGTGGATCGCGATATCGACGCCCGCAATCCGCGCACGGCGATGCGGGAAATTCCGCAGGGGCGGCTGAGCGTGGCCGAGGCGTGGGGATCGGTGGTCGTGGCGTCGGCCCTGTTCGGGTTCGCCGCCTGGCGGCTCAATCCGCTGTGCTTCGCGCTGTCGCCGGTGGCGCTCGTCTGGGTGTTCTTCTACAGCCACACCAAGCGGTTCACGCGGTGGGCGCACCTGGTGCTGGGCACCGGCACGGCGATCGCGCCGGTGGGTGGGTATCTGGCGGTGAGCGGCCAGTGGAGCCGGCCCTGGTGGATGCTGGTCGCGCTGGCCGCGGCCGTGATGACGTGGGTGGGGGGGTTCGATGTGTTCTACTCGCTGGCCGACGCCGAGTTCGACCGCGCCAACGCCCTCCACTCGCTGCCCGCCAAACTCGGCGAGCGGCGGGCGATCGAGATCGCCCACCTGCTGCACGTGGTGACGATCGCTGCGCTGGCCGCGGTGGGCGTGGCCACGCACGCCGGGGGATTCTACTGGGCCGGGGTGGTGCTGGCGGCGGTGATCCTCGGGTATGAGCATTGGCTGGTGCGCCCCGACGATCTGTCCAAGCTCGACGCGGCATTCTTCTCGATGAATGGGATGCTGAGCCTGGCATTCTTCTTCTTCGTACTCGCCGAGCGGGTGCGGCCGATGCTGATGATGAGCCTCGGGCGGGGGCGGTAGCGGTGCCGGCCGGGCGTCCGATCGTGTTCGCCATCACTGGCGCGTCGGGGGCGCCGTACGCCGTGCGGCTGCTCGAGCAGTTGGTGGCGGCGCGGCGTCCGGTGCAGCTCATCGTGTCGAGCCATGGGCTGCGGCTGCTGCGCACCGAGACGGAGCTCAAGGGTGTGGACGACCTGCGCCAAGCCGTCGGCGCCGCGCGGTGGGACCGCTACGTGACGGTGTATGACGACGCGGATCGCGGGGCGGCGCCGGCGTCGGGGTCGGCGCTCAGCGCCGGCATGGTGATCTGCCCGTGCTCGATGGGGACATTGTCGGCGGTGAGCGCGGGCGCGTCGCGGTCGCTGGTGGAGCGGGCGGCCGACGTGGCGCTCAAGGAGCGGCGCAAGCTGGTGCTGGTGACGCGCGAAACGCCGCTCAGCGCCATCCACTTGGAGAACATGCTGCGGCTGGCGCGCGCCGGCGCGGTGGTGATGCCGGCATCGCCGGGGTTCTACCACCGCCCGCAGCGCATCGACGAGCTGGTGGACTTCATCGTGGCGCGCGTGCTCGACCATCTGGGCGTGCCGCAGGGCCTGGTCGCGCGGTGGCAGGGCGAGGCGCCCGCGGGCCGGCGGCGCCGCCCGCAGTGAGCGGGGGTGAGCGGCTGGTCGGGCTGATCGCCGACACGCACGGGCTGGTGCGGCCGGAGCTGTTCGCGGCGCTGGCCGGGGTGGAGGTGATCCTCCATGCGGGCGACGTGGGCGAGGGAGTGCTCGAGGATCTGTCGGCGATCGCGCCCGTGCGGGCCGTTTATGGAAATACGGATAGGACCGACGATCCGCGGCTGCCGGTCGAGCGGCTGGAAGAGTTCGACGGCGTGCGGGTGCACGTGAGCCACGGGCACGAGTTGGGGAGTCCGACGCCCGAAGCGCTGCTGGCGGCTTACGACGCCGACGTGCTCGTGTACGGACACACGCACCGCCCGCTGCTCGTGCGAGCAGACGGGCGGTGGGTGGTGAATCCAGGGGCAGCGGGGCCGCGGCGGTTCGACATCGTGCCGAGCATCGCCCGCATGCGACTCTCAGGTCACGACATCCGTATCGACCACGTACTCCTCATTCCCTGAATTCGACCATCGTTACTTGGACGTGATGGCGATCTTCTTGCCGCTGACCTTGGATTCCTTGGTCTTGGGCAGGACGACCGAGAGAACCCCTTGCTCGAATGACGCCTTGATCTTGTCCTGGTCCACGGACGACGGGAACGAGAACGTCCGCTCGAACGAGCCATAGCTCCGCTCCCACACGTAGTACTTCTTTTCCTTCTCGCTCTTCGTCTCGGTCTTCTCGCCCTTGATGGTGAGCACGCCGTTCTCGAAATCCGCGCTCACGTCCTTGGCGGCGAGCCCCGGCAGTTCGGCCATGACGGTGAACTCGTCGGGCGATTCAGCGATTTCCACCGCCGGGTTCCAACCCAGCGATTGCACGAGCGAGGGGGCAAACGGTTCGTACGCGGGGAAATTGAACGCCCGGCGCAAACGGTTCTGCATCTCGTCCAGGTCGCGCGTGATCGTTGAAACGAAGGGCAGCCGCGGAGTCGCGGTGCGGGTGATTTGGATGTCCGGCATGGATGCCTCCTGCTTGGTGGTGCGTGGGGGGTGAGCAGGCCGGGTCGCGGTGCGCGATCCGGCCCGCTGTCGCGGGCCGGTCATGGGCGCCCTGGCGCGAACGTCCCGGCGTGCGGCGCGAACACGTACGTGTGCTTGGTCAGGCGGTGATCCCCGACCGCCGCGGCGATGTCGAGCGCACTGACGATCCCGATCAGGCGGCCGGCGTCGAGCACGAGCAGGCGGTGAATCTCGCCGCGTGCCATGTACTCGGCGGCCGACTCCACGGTCGCGTCGGGAGGAATCGAGAACACGACGTGCGTCATCGCTTCGTTCACCGTGTGCTCGGAGAGGACGTCCCAGTCGCGCCGGTCCACGTTGCGCATCCGCTCCACGACGTCGGTGACGTCACCTGCCACCGCATCGGAATAGAACGCAGCGATGGCTTCCGATCCATCGTCGTCGCCCTCGATGTCGCGCGCGCCTTCGTCGGCCGGCACGCCCGGTGAGTTCGCGATGAATTCCACGATGTCCGATAGTGACAGCACGCCCAGGACGGCGTCGCCGCTCACCACCGGCGCCCCGGAAATGTGTGGACCAGCAAGGCGCTCCGCGGCCTCGCGCAGGGTCAGATCGGGCCCCAACGTGATCGGGTCGGCCGTCATGATCTCGCGGACCTTGAGCATCCCTCCCTCCTCGATGCAACAGAAAGTAGACGAGGTCCGCTCGGCGGTCTGTCGGTGTTCCGGGGCGCGATTGTCCGGGAGCATCCCCAACTCGATGTGGGGGAATGCCGGGCCGCGGTCGGGCCGCTACGGACGACGCGTATGCTTCATCTGTTCCGGATGCGCGCGAAACCAGCTCGAGAGCAGCATCAGTTCGTCGATCTCGTGCGTGGGCACCCGCGCCCCGATGGGGTCGGCGGCGCCGAATACCTCGGTCTTGAGCACCTTCAGTGCACGCTGCTCGGTGCGTGTGCGCGGAGCCGGCCGCTCACCGCGCACGCGACCGCGGCGAATGAGGTAGACCCGATCGTCGCCCTCGAAGCCCGGCACGTGGTAGGCAAAGGAGAGCGATTCGATCGCGAATCGCAACCGGGCGAACTGCTCGCGCAACGTCTCGAGCCGCCCGAGTTTGTCGCGCAGTGACGCGGCGCGTTCGAACTCGAGCCGCCCGGCGCTCGCCTCCATGTCGGCGCGCAACGTCTCCACGGGGCCATCGTTCTCGCCATCGAGGTACGCCCGGGCCATGCGCACCCGCTCGGCGTACGCCGCCGCCGTGCAGGCGCCGGCACAGGGACCGAGGCAGCGTCCGATTTCGAGCCGGATGCAGCCCGGTGTGCGCGCGGGCGCGTCGAACAGCTCCGCCTGATCGGCGTAGACCACGCGCTGTGTGAGCCGGCAGTCGCGCAGACCGAGCACGTCACTCAATTCGCGAAGCGACTCCTGCAGCTGCCGCGCGCCGTGAAAGGGGCCGTAGTAGATCGCGCTGTCGTCGCCGCTGGGGCCGCGGACGGCGAGCAGCTTGGGCGCCATGCCGCGGGTGAGCTTGATGAACGCGAAATGCCGGGCATCGCGCTTCATGGCCACGTTGAGCCGCGGGCGGTCGCGCTTGATGGCCCGCATCTCCGCGAGCAGCGCGGCGAACTCGCTCGGGACGTACTCCCATTCGATGGACGCCGCCTCGCGGACGATGCGGGCGCCCTTTTCGGCGGGGAACGACGCGCGGAAGTAGCTGAGCAGCCGCGTGCGCACCCGCTTGGACTTGCCCACGTACACCACCTCACCGTCGGCAGCGATCATGCGATAGATGCCCGGGCGGTCGGCCGCCGTGGCGCGCACGTGGTCGCGCATGGCACGAAGCTGTGCCGGCGAGGTGCGTTGCGGAACGAGGGCTAGTGCTGGCAGCGCGCACATAGCACCGTGCTCCGTCCGTCGATGGCGTGGGTGCCGGCCAGCCGGGTTCCGCAGCGCGGGCAGGGCTGACCGGCGCGACCGTATACGGCCAGCCGTTCGGCAAATCCGCCGGCGTTGCCATGGGCGTCGCGGTAGTCGCGGAAGCTCGTGCCGCGCGCGTCGATGGACTCGAGCAGCACCGCGGTGAGCGCGGCGTGCAGGGCGCGCGCTTCCGCGGCGGTCACGCCGCGCGCCGCCCGCGAGGGGTCGAGCCCGGCGCGCCAGAGCGCTTCGTTCGCGTAGATATTGCCGATGCCGGCTATGCGCCGCTGGTCCATGAGCACTTTCTTCACCGCCTGGCGACTGACTCGAAGAATGGCCGATAGTTCACCCGGACCGAACGTCCGGTCAAGAGGCTCCACTCCCAGTGCGGCCGCATACCGGGTGAATCGGTCCGGTGACATGAGAGCGACGGTGCCGAGGCGCCGGATGTCACGGTAGAGCAGGGTGCGACCATCGGCGAGTCCCAGCCGGACCGTGGCGTAGGCGCGTTCGCGTTGGTCGAGTTGGCCCGCGTCGAGCAGCAGGGCGCCGGTGAACCGCGGCTGCACCACGAGCCGGTCGCCGCTCGACAGGTCGAGCACCACCAGCTTGGCGCGCCGCCAGCAGTGGACGATGCGGGTTCCCATGATGCGGCGCCGCAGGGCGATGGCGCCGACCTCACGCAGAACGTCGGGCTTGGGCACTCCCACCTTCACGATCGTCGCGCCCGTCACCTGCCGGTCGAGGTCGCGCGCGATGGTCTCGGTTTCGGGGAGTTCAGGCACCGCGGGCGCGCTCGCGCCAACCGATGTCGTCGCGATACTGCTTGCCGGCGAACGCCACCTGAGCGGCAACCTCGGCGCTCACGCGCTGCGCGTCCGCAAAGGTGGCGCCCAGTCCGGTCACGGCCAGCACGCGTCCCCCGGCGGTGATGAGGCGGCCATCGTCGTCGCGGGCCGTACCGGCGTGGAAGACGATGGCGTCGGCCCTGGGCGGGGGGAGGATGATGCCGTCGCCGCGGCGCGGATGGTCGGGATAGCCGGCGGCGGCGAGCACCGTCGTGACGGCGTGGCCGGCGGCGCGGCAGCGGGCGCCCACGGGCAGGCCGTCGCCGCGGGCCACCGCGAGCATCACCTCGAGCAGCGAGGGCGTGAGGTGGGCGATGGGGAGGACGGCCTGTGCTTCGGGATCGCCGAACCGGCAGTTGAATTCCACCACCTTGGGGCCTTGGGCGGTGATCATGAGCCCCGCATACAACAGCCCCGTGAACGGGCGGCCCCGCTCGCGCATGGCGGCGAGTGTGGGGAGGAGGATCCGGGATTCCACATTCATTAGTAAATCACTATAATCCCCGGCCGGTGCGCCGAGCGCTGCCGGGGCGTAGGCGCCCATGCCGCCGGTGTTGGGGCCGCGGTCGCCGGCCAGCAGACGCTTGTGGTCCTGCGCCGGCACCAGGGAGAGCACGCGCTGCCCGTCGGTGAGGGCGAACACGCTCAACTCCTCGCCTTGCATGAACTCCTCCACCAGCACCTGGTGGCCGCTGGCGCCGAACGCGTTGCCCACGAGCATCGATTCGATGGCGGCGTCGGCTTGGGCGATCGTCTCGCAGACGATCACGCCCTTGCCGGCGGCGAGCCCCGAGGCCTTGATCACCACGGGAGCGCCGTAGTCGCGGGCGCAGTCCTTGGCTTCGGGCACGGTCTCGAATATCCGGGCGCGGGCCGTCGGCACGTCGGCGTCGAGCATGAGCTGCTTGGCGAACGCCTTGGACGTCTCGATCTCGGCGGCGGCCTGCGTGGGACCGAAGGTGGGTATACCGGCCTCGCGGAAGCGGTCGACGATACCCGCGGCGAGCGGGGCTTCGGGGCCGATCACGGTGAGGTCCACCGATCGATCGATGGCCAGTTCCAGGAGGCGCTCGACGTCCGTAGCGGCGAGGTTGACGCACTCGGCGAGGTCGGCGATGCCCGGGTTGCCGGGCGCGGCGATGAGCGCGAGTGAAGGGTCGTCTTGCTTCAGCTTCCAGGCGAGCGCGTGTTCGCGCCCGCCGCCGCCGACCAGCAGCACCGTCATTTTGGAGAGCCGCGCCATGCCTCGTCGATCGCGGCTTTGGCGCGCGAGAATACGTCGCCGACCTGCTGGAAGGTGGAACGCGTCTGGTCGCCGTAGTAGCCGGCGGCGTCGGCGTAGTCATCGGTGAGCGGGCGTGCGTCGTCGCCGCGGCGCTGGTAGGTGCCGGCGATGATCGCATCGAACTGCCCGCTCTTGTGCCACGTGAGCAGCTCCGATGCGCGTACGGTGTTGAACGGATGGTCGCGGAACGCCGTGTTCAGCACCTTGAACACGGTGTCCCAGGCGTTGCCGCCGGTCTCGTATTCCTCGGCCTGGCGCATGAATTCTTCCAGGCTCGCCTGGTCGCCCTCCGGCGCGGTGCCGCCCGCCAGCTTCATGAACGCCCCCATAGCCACGTTCAGGTCCTGCGTCCCGAGCAGACCGGCGCGGTCGGAGGAGAGTTCGCTCTTGCGGTACCACTCCAGCAGGGCGAGCTGGAATGGCAGCAGCGCAATCCCGGCGAGGAAGGGCAGGTTGCTGATGCCCACCGTGAGGATGATGATGGCGATCGTGCGGTAGGTCGTGTGCCCGCTCATGATATGGCCCAACTCGTGGGCCAGGATGAACCGTTGCTCCTCTTTGTCGAGCATGGCGAGCGTGGCCGAATTCATGACGATGAAGGGGTCGTCGAATCCCACGGCGCCGGCGTTGACGAACGGGGTCTGCGTCACGTAAAGCTGCGGTCGAGTGGGCCAGTCGAGCGTCTCCAGTACGTCGCTGTAGAGCGCGTTGAGCTTGGGCCGCTGGTGTTCCGAGACTCTGACCGCGTTGGCCAGGAAGAGCTGGCGGATGCCGCGTTCCCCGAAGAATCCGGCGACCTTACGCACGACTTCGTCGAAGCCGGGAATCGACCGCAGCGTATTGAGGGCCGCGCGGTCGGCCGGGTGTTCCCAGGAGCGCGACGAGATTTGAACGAGCTGAATGCGTGGCATAGGAGGGACGCGGAAGAAGGAATGCCGAAAAGGGGTGTCGCCGGCGGCGGGCGCCCCTGGGGACCAACCTCTCAGGTCCCTACGGGGGCGGTGTCACGCAGGTGTCGCGGCGGCTTTGGCGGGGCGGCTGCCGCCGGCGGTCCTGCTGGCCAGTTCCGGCAGTCCCTGGCATGCCTGGTCGAGGTCGGCCAGCAGGTCGCCGATGTCTTCCACGCCGCAGGAGAGCCGGACGAGCCCGTCGGTGATGCCCAGAGCGATCCTGCGCTCGGGCTCGACGGAGGCGTGGGTCATCATCGCGGGGTGGCTGATCAGCGATTCCACCCCGCCCAGCGATTCGGCCAGTGAGAATACGTGCACCCGTCCGAGGAGGTGGGCGGCGCGCTCTTTGGTGCCCATCTCCACGCTCATCATGCCGCCGAATCCGCTCATCTGGCGCTTGGCCAGGTCGTGCTGTGGGTGGGTGGGGAGGCCGATGTAGTTGACGTGTTCGGGGCCCAGGCGTTCGGCGAGCCAGGCGGCAACGGCGCGGCCGTTGGCGTCGTGCCGCGGCATGCGCAGGTGCAAGGTCTTGGTGCCGCGCAGGGCGAGCCAGGAATCGAACGGGCCCGGCACGGCGCCGGCAGCGTTCTGGATGAAATTGAGCTTGTCAGCCAGCCCGTCGTCGTTCACCAGAGCGATGCCGCCCACCATGTCGCTGTGGCCGTTGAGATACTTGGTGGTGGAGTGGAAGACGATGTCGGCGCCGAACCGGAACGGCTGCTGGAAGAACGGCGACGCGAAGGTGTTGTCGACGATGAGCAGGGCGCCGCCCTGCCTGGCCACCGTCGAGACGGCCGCCAGGTCGGTGAGCCGCATGAGCGGGTTGGTCGGCGTTTCCACGAGGATGGCCCGGGTGGCAGGCGTGAGGGCATCAGCCACCCGCTGGGGGTCGCGGGTATCGACGTAGCTGAACCGCAGGCCCATGTGCTGCAGGATCTTGTCGAACAGGCGGAAGGTGCCGCCGTACACGTTCTCGCCGCAGATGATGTGATCGCCGGCGCGGAACAGTTTCATGATCGAGTCGACGCATCCCATGCCGCTCGAGAAGGCAAAGCCGTGCTGGGCGCCCTCGAGCGCTGCTACGTTACGCTCCAGAGCCTGGCGCGTTGGATTCTTGCCACGCGCGTACTCGTAGCCCTTATTCTCCCCGAGGGCTTGCTGGACGTACGTGGAGGTCAGATATACGGGCGTCATGATGGCGCCCGCGAGGGGTTCGGGGCGCTGGCCCGCGTGCACCGCGCGGGTCGCAAAGCCGGCGGCGAGGTCGTCGTCGTAAACGCGAGTCATGCCGAATCTCGGTCGGTGGGAGACACGGGTAAGATAATCGTCGCCGGGGGGCCCGGCGAGCACGGGCAGCGCAGCGGATGGAGTGTCATGGAGAAGATCGGACGGGCCTCGTGCCTCCTGGTGGACGACGAAGCGCCCCTGCGGCAGGTGCTGGTCCAATTGATGCGCGGAGACGGCTTCGAGTGCCTCGAAGCGGCCAATGGGCGCGAGGCGCTCACCAGTCTCGAGACCCACCGGGTTACCCTGGTGATCTCGGACCTCCGGATGCCGGAGGTGGACGGGATCGAGTTGCTGCGCGAGATCCGGGCGCGCTACCCCGACACGGCGGTCATCATGCTCACCGCGGTGGCGGACGTGGAGATGGCGGTGAAGTGCCTGGCGATCGGCGCCATGGACTACCTCACCAAGC
Organism: Gemmatimonadaceae bacterium; assembly: GCA_035533015.1. Classification (NCBI taxonomy): domain Bacteria; kingdom Pseudomonadati; phylum Gemmatimonadota; class Gemmatimonadia; order Gemmatimonadales; family Gemmatimonadaceae; species Gemmatimonadaceae bacterium. Next base: position 30,342 of record DATLUQ010000008.1, read on the forward strand.
CGTTCCACCTGGAGGAGGTGCGGGCGCGGGTGGGACAGGCGCTCGAGCGCCGCCGGCTGATCCTGGAGAACCGCGACTATCAGGAGCGGCTGGAGGAGCGGGTGGCGGCGCAGGCGCGCCGGCTGGAGGAACTGTTCCTCACCGGCATCCAGTCGCTGGCCGAGGCCCTGGAAGTGAAGGATCCGTACACGCGGGGCCACTCCATCCGCGTGAGCACGTATTCCAGCGTCATTGCCCGCGCGCTGCGACTCGACGACGAGATGATCTGGCAGATCGAGCTGGGCGGGCACGTGCACGACCTGGGCAAGATCGGGGTGCGCGAGGCGGTGCTGAACAAGCCCGGCCGGCTGACCCCGGAGGAATATGAGCATATCATGATCCATCCGGTGGTCGGCTGGCGGATTCTGGCACCGCTGCTCGGCGATGCGCCGATCGCGCTCAACATCGTGCGCTCGCATCACGAGCGGATGGATGGGCGGGGGGTGCCGGACCAACTGCGGGGACGCGCGATTCCGCTCGAGGCGCGCATCGCCGCGGTGGCCGACGCCCTCGACGCGATGACCAGCGGCCGGCCGTACCGCAGTGCCGAACTGACGCTCGAGGGAGCCGTGGGCGAGTTACGGAGGAACCGGGGCGTCCAGTTCGACGCCGACGTCGTCGAGGCCGTGTTGCAGGCGGTGGCGGACGGCGCCTTGGTGTTGGTTCCGAGACCGGCGACGATCGTCGAAGTGAACGGCTGAGCAGGCTTCGGTCAGCCGCCGCTGACGATCACGCTCGCCGGCTGCTTGTAGGCGCTCAGCCGTGTCTCGCACCACTGGCGAATCGCGTCGGCCGTGACCGTGCCGTCGACGTCGAGCGCGATGTCGAAATCTCGCAACGGTTCCGGGATGGCGCGCACCCTCACCTCGCGTACGCCGGGCAACTCCGACACCGCCTGCCGGATTTCTTCGGGATAGATATTGAAGCCGTTGCGCGTGAACATCGGCTTGATCACGCCCTCGAACACCACGGCCCCGCCCGCGCGCACAGCCCCGCGGTCGCCGGTGTACAGCCACCCATCGCGTACGGGCAGCCCCGCCTCTCCGCCGCTCACGTACCCGGTGAACACGTTGGCGCCGCGCACGCAGATCTCTCCCGATTCGCCGTCGGGAAGCTCCGGCGTGGCCGGCCCGCCGGGGCCGCTGCCCGGACGCCGGACGGATACCTCCACGCCAGGGAAGGACACGCCCAGCGCACCGCGCACGTTGGGCCGGTCGATGCGGTTGAACAGGCACACGGGCGCTGCCTCGGTGAGTCCGTAGCCCTGGCGCAGCTCCACACCCGTGATGTCGAACCACTGCTCCTGCAGGGCAACGGGCAGCGGCGCGCCACCGCAGACGCATACCCGCAGCTCCCCCACGCCGGCGCGACGGCGCTCGACGGCGGCGAGCAGCGTCCTGAACACGGCCGGCACGCCGACGACCTCGGTGATTCCGGCCGTGGCGAGCAGCTCGGCGGCACGCGACGGATCAAACCGTTCCATGGTGGTGACGCGGGCGCCGGCGAACAGCGGGGCCGTGCCCGTCACCGTGAGGCCGAAAAGATGAGCGAATGGTAATAGCGCGAGCACATGGTCGCCGGCGTCCTGGCGCACGGCCTCGACGGTGCTCCGGGCGTTGGCGATCAGGTTGCGATGGGAGAGCACGGCGCCCAACGGGCGCCCGGCCATGCCCGAGGTGTACACGATCACCGCTTCCTCGTCGCACCCATCCACGCCGCGCTCGCCCGCGAGCGCCAGCCCGTGGTGCGATCCCAGGTCCACTTCGCGGGCCGTGCCGCCGGTGACGAAGCGCGCCGAACGCGGGGCGTCGTCCAGCAGCACGAACGGCACGCCGTGGGGCACCAGCGTCGCGAGCGCGGTCGTGGTGAACACCGCGCCGACGTTCGCGTCGCGCACCTGCGTGGCGACCTCAATCGGTGCGGCCAGCGGGTTGACGAGCACTGCCCCCCGACCATCACTGGCCGACAGCGCCGTGAGATATGCGGGGCAGGCCGGAAGCAAGATGGCCGACCGCCGCCCGGACAGCGCCCGCACGAGCGGCGCGCACCGCTGGAGCAGGGTGAGGCCCGCCGCCACGAGTTGCGGCGCCGGATAATCTCCCAACTGGCCACCCCCTGCGGCGGCGGCCAGCGGCAGCAACGAGAGCGGATCGGTCACAGGTTGAAACGCGACATCGACTGCTTGAGCCGCTCGGCGATCGATGCCAGATGCTGGCTGGACTGCACCACGGCATTCATCGATCCCGTCTGCTGCTCCACCACGCCGCTCACCTGCTCGGCGGTGGCCGCGTTCTGCTCGGCGGCCAGCTGCAGGGCCTCGATCTCGCGGGCCAGGGCGGCGGCGTCGTCGCGCTGGGCTTCGGCCGAGGCGACGATGAGGTCCACCGCGCCGCGGCTCGCTTCGATCTCCTTGCCGATCTGGGCCAGCGCGCCCGACGACGCGCGGATCACGCCCTCTCCCATCGCCACCCGGTCGGTGACCTGGGCGATCTGCTCCTCGGTGCGGATGGCGGCCGTGCGGATTTCCGCGGCCAGGGTGCGGATGTTGTCGAGCGCGTTCGCGGTCTGGTTGGCGAGCTTGCGCACCTCGTCGGCCACGACGGCGAAGCCCTTGCCGTGCTCGCCCGCCCGGGCCGCCTCGATGGCCGCGTTGAGCGCGAGCAGGTTGGTCTGCTTGGCGATGGCGGCAATCGTCTCGGTGATCTTGCCTATCCGCTGCGACTTCTCCCCCAACTCCACCACAGCCGGCACGGCGTCGTGCGTCACGGCCGTGATCGCCGTCATGCTTTCCAGCGCCTGGCCGGCCGCCGTCACGCCGCGCGCCGCCGAGCGCGCCATGATGTCCGATGCGTTCTGCGCGTTGCGCGCGTGCCCGGCCACGGTGAATGCGCGGTCGGCCACGCGGGTGGCCCCCTCGGTGGCCGCCGTCACGTTGCTGGTCTGGGTGGCCGCGGCACTCGCGATCGCGCGCGCCGCGTCCGAGACCTGATCGGTGGTGGCCGCCATCTCCTCGGCGCTCGCGGCCAGTTCCTCGGCGGTGGCTGCCACTTCGCCCGCGCCCGCGTCGAGTTCGGTCAGCAGGCTGCGCAGCCCGACGGTCATACGGCGCACTGACTCGGCCATGGCGCCGATCTCATCGGCCGCGATGTAGTGCAACTCGTGGCGCAACTGCCCCATGGCCACGGCGTCGGTCTGACGCGTGACTTCATCGAGCCCGCGGGTGAGCCGCGCCGCGCCCCAGTACGAGAGGCCGAGGGCGAGCAGCAGCGCGACCAGGGGGAAAGGCGTGAACCGGATCAGCTGCCAGCGCAGTTCGCTCAGGAACTGGTCCGCGCGGAGCGTGGCCACGATGAAACCGGCAATCGAGCCATCGGGACGGCGCACGGGCACCTCGGCCGACAGCAGCGATCCCTCGTCCGTCACGTACACCCCGGTGTACGCTTCTCGCCCGATCTCCATGCTGTCGGACAGCCCGGGCGGCGAGACCCACCGCCGCGCATACTGCGCCTGGCCGGCCTGCCACGAGGCGTGCACGAGCACCCGCCAGGCCCCGGTGCGGTCCGCGCGGACGACAGCCAGTCCGTTCACGAGGTCGCTCTCGCTCGCGCCGTTGGCTACCCAGGCGTGCAGGAGCGCGGATCGGCTATCGCGGAATGCCGTCGTTTCTTGCCCCTTGGCCGCGATGACATCCAGCGAGTCGGCGTTCACCACGAGCGTCGCGCCGCGGGCCATGCCGAGCAGGCGATCGCCGTGCACCTTGGCCAACTGGCTCCGGGTGCCCACGTACACGGGCACCATGATCACGCCCAGCGTCAGCACGACGGCCGCGGCGCTGATCGCGGCCATTTTGAGCCGGAAGGGAAAGCGGATTGTACCGCGTTTGTCGTTCGGCTTATTCAGTGGGCCGTTGTCCATGGCGGGCGGCGTCAAGTTAGACCACGGCGGAGAGGGTGTAAAGCGCTGGCGGCCCCTCGCTTTGCGCGTTCCCTCGGCAGGGCTAGCTTTCGCTCGCGCATATGGAGGATGCATGGGCCACGACGGGCTGATGGTGAGCGTATCGGGAATTCGCGGCCGGGTGGGCGAGGCGCTCACCCCGGAAGTGGTCGCGCGCTACGCCGCGGCTTTCGGTGCCTGGGCGGCCGGTTCGGGGCGCTCGCGTACCGTGGTGCTGGGGCGCGATAGCCGCGTCTCGGGGCCGATGTTCCACCGAATCGCGGTCGGGGCTCTCCAGTCTGTTGGCTGCACCGTTATGGACATCGGCCTGACCACGACCCCGACCTGCCAGTTGGCGGTGGAGCACCACCATGCGGCAGGCGGGTTGATGCTCTCGGCCAGTCACAACCCCATCGAGTGGAACGCGCTCAAGTTCATCGGACCGACGGGGCTGTTTCTCGAAGCCGCCGAGGGCGCGGAGATGCGACGGATTGCCGAGGCGGGCATTCCGTACGCGACGTGGGACAAGTTGGGCGTGGTGGAGCACGACGATCGTGCCGCTCTGCGACACATCGACTGTGTCCTTTCGCTTCCGTACGTGGACGTGGAAGGGCTGCGCCGGCGGCGCTTCAAAGTGGCGTTGGACTGCTGTCGCGGTGCTGGATCGGTGATCATGCCGGCGTTGCTCGACCGGCTGGGCTGCGTGGTGAGCGTCATCAACGCCGAGCCGGACGGCCGCTTTCCGCGGTCTCCCGAGCCGGTGGCCGAGAACCTCGGCGAACTGCAACGATTCGTGCAAGAGACCGGTGCCGACGTCGGGTTCGCGGTGGACCCGGACGTGGATCGGCTGGCCATCGTATCCAATGAGGGGCGGGCGATCGGCGAGGACTATACGCTGGCGCTGGCCACGCGGCTGGTGCTGCGGCATCGCAAGGGGCCCGTGGTCACGAATCTCTCGACAAGTCGCGTGGTAGAGGACGCGGCGGTGGCCGGCGGGTCGGTGTTGCTCCGGGCGCCGGTGGGCGAGGTGAACGTGGCGGTGGCGATGCGCGACGCGAAGGCCGTGGTCGGGGGTGAGGGAAACGGAGGGGTCATCCTGCCCGAAGTGCATCTCGGGAG
>DATLUQ010000009.1 GCA_035533015.1 Gemmatimonadaceae bacterium
CTGACCATCGGCTCTAATACAGGGAGCGCCAATCGCGCCGGTTCTGGGCCTCGCGCGATGGGCCGGACCCCGGCCAAACGGCGGCGGGCTCGGCCCAGAAATTGCCAGATTTTGGTGGTGCGGCGGGCGGATGGCCTGCCCGACAGAACTGTGGCGTTTGTGACACGCCTGTTGCGAATTGTCTGCAATTGAGGACACATCCGTGCATGAGTTGCTGAGGGCGCTGCGCCGCACGCCGGACCGCGTGCTGCACACAAGACGACGCGGCGCCGCGCTGGCAAATATTCGCGCCCACAACCAGCCATCCAGCGTGCTGGTCCTGTGCCACGGCAACATCTGCCGGAGCCCGTTTGCCGCCGCCGTGCTCGACCGTGAGCTGGCCGGGCAAGGCACCGCCGTCGTGTCGGCGGGCTTCATCGGTCCGGGACGACCGTCGCCCCTCGAGGCACAGCTCGAAGCACAGCATCTGGGAGTGGATCTCTCTCTCCACCGCTCGCAACTCGTCACGGACCAACTCGTGCGTGCCGCCGCCGTCGTCGTCACCATGGATGCGCAACAGGCGCGCGCCGTAGTCGAGACGTTCGGCAAGCCGCGCGCCGATGTCGTACTCCTGGGCGACTTCGACCCGGAACCCGTGAGGACCCGTACGATCGCCGACCCGATCGACCAGCCCGCCGAGGTCTACCGGCGCGTCTACGCGCGGATCGAGCGATGCGCGCAGGCCCTGGCCTCCGCCATCACCGAGACGCCGGCTCCGTCCGACCGGCCCTAGCGATCGACGACCTGTTGCGGCGGCGCAACATCTGGCGCGGCCCGACTTCCGGCGGATGGGCACATGCATTGCATGTCAGGTTAGCATGACGGGCCACCACTTCACCGTTGACGTCGAGGAGTATTTCCATGCCTCGGCGTTCGAATCGGTAATCGACCGGAACCACTGGGAGAATCTCGAGCAACGCTCCGCTTCAGGCATCGCCCTGCTGCTCGACCTGCTCGCCCGCCACTCGGTGCATGGAACGTTCTTCGTGCTCGGCTGGGTGCTGGAGCACGACCCCGATACGGTCCGGGCAATTGCCGCCGGCGGCCATGAGATCGCGTCGCATGGGTGGGACCATCGTCGCGTGACGCAGCAGACCCCGCACCAATTCAGGGCGTCGGTGCGCCAAACCAAGCAGGCCCTTGAGGATCTGACGGGTATGCCGGTGCGGGGATTCCGTGCACCAAGCTTCTCCATCGTCCCGGGAAAGGAGTGGGCGCTCGACGTCCTGATCGAGGAAGGGTACACCTACGACTCGAGCCTGATGCCAGTTTGGCGGCCCGACCAGTACGGGTATCCGTCGGGTAATCCCGATCCACACTGGCTGTCGCGGCCCGCCGGCCGCCTGGCCGAGATTCCGCCCGCCACGCTGCGGCGGTTCGGCGTCTCGTTGCCGGCGGGCGGCGGGGCCTACTTTCGCGTCCTCCCGTATCGTCTCGTTCAGAGCGCGCTCGTCGACTGCGAGCGGCGCTCCGTGCCGGGCACCTTCTATATCCATCCGTGGGAGCTGGACCCTGACCAGCCGCGCATTGCCGCCCGTTGGCCCACCCGCCTGCGCCATTACGGTGGACTGCGGCGCACGCGCCCCCGGTTGGAGCGCCTGCTGGGTGAGTTCCGGTTCACGACCATCGCCCAGACCTTGGAGGGGATGTGACGGCAGTGGCGCCGTTCGAGGGCGACGCGGCGGAATGGGACGCCTTCGTGCGCGCCGACGCCACGAGTTCGTTCTGCCATCTGTCGGGATGGTGGCCCCTGATGGAGCAGCGCCTGGGGCATCGCTGTGTGCCGCTCGCGGCGCGCGATGCATCAGGGGCCATCGTCGGCGTGCTGCCCCTCGTGCACGTGCGGAGTCGCGTGTTCGGCGCGTATCTCGTGTCCATGCCGTTCCTGAACGCCGGCGGCCCCCTGGGCGCACCAACCACGCGCACCGCGCTCGCCGCTGCCGCCGAGGACGAAGCTCGCCGCGCGCGCGTGGCCCTGCTCGAGTTGCGGAACCGAGCCGATCCGCCGGCATGGGGACAGACCTCGCACCGCAAGATCACGGTGGAACTGCCCCTTCCCCCAGACCCCGATACGCTGTGGCGCGCATTCCCGGGAAAACTGCGGAGCCAGGTGCGCCGGCCGGAAAAGGACGGATTGACGGTGCGGTTTGGTCCCGAGCAGATGCCGGCCTTCTACGACGTATTCGCGCGGAACATGCGCGCGCTCGGCACGCCGGTCCTGCCGCGCGGCTGGTTCGAGGCGCTGGCCCCCGCGTTCGGCAACGTGGTCGAGTTCGCCGTGGTCTACGCCGGAGAACGCCCGGTGGCCGCCGGGTGCGGATTCGTCTGGCACGGCAGTTTCGAGATCACGTGGGCCGCGTCGTTGCGCGAATTCAGCCGGTCGGCGCCCAACATGCTTCTATACTGGGAGTTCATGAAGCGAATGATCGCCCGCGGCGCCCACACGTTCGACTTCGGCCGGTGTACTCCCGACAGTGGCACGCACCGGTTCAAACTCCAGTGGGGAGGCCACGACGTGCCCCTGCCCTGGTCGCAGTGGTCAGCCAGCGGCGCCACCGCGCCGCCATCCCCCGACCGACCGGTGTTCCGAGTGGCGGCAGCGTGCTGGCGCCGCGTTCCGCTCGCGATCACCAACCGCGTCGGCCCCGCGATCGCCCGGTGCCTGCCGTGACCGCGGTGCCACCGCGGCAACGCGGGCCCGCGGCGGCGGCGGTTGTGCCGCGAGTGCGCGGGTGGCGCCGGCTCCCGCCCGCCCACTCCCCAATGCCACTGGCCGCCCTGCGTCAGGCGCGTGGTGGTGATCGGGCGCTGGCGTCGCTCGCCGATCTCGTGCGCGAACGCTGGGCCGCAGACGCCGTGGGGCTGTTGGACAGTGGCACCCACGCGTTGACCGTGGCCTTGCAGGTCGCCGCTCGCTTCGCGCCAGTGGGCCGAACGGTCGCGCTGCCCGCGTATACTTGCTATGACGTGGCCACGGCAGCGGTCGCCTCCGGGCTTCGTATCACGTTCTACGACCTTGACCCCGGCACGCTGGCGCCCGATCTCGACTCGCTCGACCAAGCGCTCGCGGCCGGCGCCGACGTAGTCGTCGTCGCCCCGCTGTTCGGCGTGCCGGTGACCTGGGACGCAATTCGGACGCGCGTCGAACGAGCGGGGGGCGTACTGGTCGAGGACGCGGCCCAGGGCCACGGATCCTCGTGGCATGGCCTACCGGCCGGTAGCCACGCGCCGTTGAGCGTGCTCAGCTTCGGGCGCGGCAAGGGTTGGACGGGGGGAGGCGGCGGTGCGATCCTGGCGCGCGGGGTCGCGGTCCGGCATTTCGATTTCGCGCGCGACGTTCCTCATAATCGCTCGGCAGGAACGGGAGCTTGGGCGCGCGCGGCGGCGCTGGCCCTGTTCGCGCACCCGGAGCTGTTCGCCATCCCGGCGGCCGTGCCATGGCTGCACCTGGGTGAAACTCGATATCACGAGCCCACGCCCACTCGCGGCATGGTGGCGGCGGCGGCCGGGATGCTCCTGGCCACATGGGAAGCGGCACAGCACGAAGCCGAGGGGCGGCGGCTCAGCGCCGCGCGCTACCTGGCGGAACTGACGGCCACACCGGCCGTCCGCCCCGTGCTCGTCGACGCCAACGGCGTGGGCGGGTACCTACGCTTTCCGTTGTTCACCGCGCGGGGCATGGAGGGATTCGCGTCGCCGGAGCGTGCTCGCCGCCTTGGCATCACCCCCGGGTATCCGGCGCCGCTCCCCCAGTTGGGGGCTGTCCTGACATCTCTGGCCGAGCCGTCCCGGTCGCGACGGTTCCCGGGGGCCGAGGCGCTGTCGCGCCAACTCGTCACGATGCCCACGCACTCGTTCGTAAGGCCGGAGGAACAGCGCGAGATCCTGCGGCTGGTGCACGGGTACCAGCTCTAACGCGCCGCGAGCCTCTCGGCGTACAGGGCGGCGTACCGTTCCAGGGTCCGATCGAAGTGAAAGTCCGCCGCTGCCCGACGCTCTGCGTTCTTTCCCAGTCGCGCCGCTTCGTCCGGATCGCGCATGATCCGGGCAATGGCAGCCGCGAGCGCGGCCGCGTCCGCGGGCGGAACCACGATGCCGGCGTCGGGCTCGAGCACCGCGCGCACTTCGCCCACGTCGGTGGCGACGATCGGCAGGCCGCTGAACATCGCCTCGAGCAGCGCAAGCGGTAGCCCCTCGGACAGCGATGGCAGGACGAAGGCATTGGCCGCGGCCAGCAGCCCGCCAATATCGGAGCGAAAACCCAGCAGGTGGACGCGGTGTGCGATGCCCAGAGCGGCCGCGCGCGCCCGGAGCGCCGGCTCTTCGCCCCCCCGGCCGGCGATCGCCACGTGCACCGCGGGGTGGGCGCCGGCCACTTCGGCCAGCGCATCGAGCAGGTATCGATGTCCTTTGACCTCGTAGAGGTTCCCTACCGAGAGCACGAGGCGGTCGGTGGGGGCGAGCCCCAGTTCCTGGCGCACTGAGGCCTGTCCGCGGGGCGCAGGCAGCACGCCGTTGGGGATCACCCGGACGGCGCCGGGCGGTAGACGGAGGTC
>DATLUQ010000010.1 GCA_035533015.1 Gemmatimonadaceae bacterium
GGCCGTGATCCCGAAGGTCTCGAACGCGGGATCGTTCGTGATGAGTGGCACGCGTTCGATCAACGACTGTGCGGCCAGCATCCGGTCGAACGGATCCCGGTGGTGCACGGTGAATCCACCCGCGACCTGCGCCGCGTGCCCTGTAATTGGCAGCTCGTCGAACCCAAGGCCGCCAACCGCGTCGGAGAAGTTCTCGGCGAGCAGCCGGGCACCCGGGAGCTTTCCCAGCCGGAACTTCGTGGAGATCTCCCATGCCGAGGCAGCGCTGACCATGACCTCGTGTGCCGAGTCCTCGATCAGCGTCCGCGCGCGGGGCGAGATGGCGTCATCGCCTGCCACGAACCAGAGCAGCACGTGCGTGTCGACCAGATAGCGCACCTATCCGCCCCATGCCTCGAGCTCTCCCTCGGGGAGCGGCTCGAAGAGCGCTGGAGTGACGGCCACCGCGCCGCGAAGAGCGCCGAAGCGGCGGACACGCCCAACCGGCGCCCGGAACGCCACCAGCTCAGCTACCGGTTGGTCGTTCCGGGCGATCACGATGCGCTCGCCTCCGAGCACGCGCACGATCAGTTGCGACAGTGTGGTCTTGGCCGAATGGATCTTCACGATGGTCGGGCCCTTCGCCGCTGTGCCACGCGCCTTGCCGGATTTTGGTGACCTCATGGCGCACCAGAGCGGTCTGAGATTAGCTAATGTTTAGCTAATAAGCCGCTCCGCGACAAGACTACGGTATGGTTGGGACGTTGAGCACCGCAATCGAATCGTGGCGGGACGAGTCCATTGTCAACCCGAAGACCTGCGCGAAGCCGGCGGCCACCACGGCCCGAACGCCCTCCATTGCCACTTGGCCGCCCGTCTCGCGCTCGATCGACGTCATGGTGACCCCAGCTATGCCGCAGGGCACGATCAGGTCAAAATAGGCCAGATCGGTGGAGACGTTCAGCGCGAACCCGTGCCAGGTGACCCAGTCCCGAGCATGGACGCCGATGGAGGCGATCTTACGGGTGAAGCCGCCGTCCGGCCCCTGCCGTCCCACCCAGACCCCGGTCTGCCCCGGGCTCCGGCCACCCGCAATGCCGTACTCCGCCAGTCCCACGATCAGCGCCTCCTCCACCTGCCGCAGGTACCAGTGCAGATCCTGCTTGTGGCGCTTGAGGTCGACGATCGGGTAGCCCACGAGCTGCCCGGGACCGTGGAAGGTCACGTCGCCGCCACGCTCGACCTCGAACAGCTCCACCCCGCGCGCCGCGAGCAGTTGCGGCGATGCCAGCAAGTGCGCGTCCTTGGACGAGCGGCCGAGGGTGACCACCGGCGGGTGCTCCACCAGCAGCAGTAGATCTTCGGGGATCTCGCCCGCGATGCGGGCGCGGGCGGCGGCGCGCTGCACCTCCAGCGCTTGGGCGTACGCCATGGTGCCGAGGTGGACCACCCAGAGTTCGGGGTGCGGTGTCATGGGCGGTCCATGCGCGGCGCGGCGGTGCTCAGATGTGGATGGCGCGGCCCATCGAATCCAGCGCGGCCTCGGCAATAGCCTCGGCCAGGGTGGGATGGGCGTGGATGGCGAGATCCACCTCTTCCACGGTGAATTCGTTCTCGCGGGCCACGGCCAGCTCGTGGATGAGTTCGGTGGCGTGCGCGCCCACGATGTGGGCGCCGAGGATCTCTCCGTATTTGGCCTCGCGAATGATCTTCACGAAGCCGTCGGTCTCGCCCGACGTACGGGCGCGCCCGTTGGCCGAGAAGGGGAACCTTCCCACTTTGTAATCGAGCTTCTGCTCCTTGCACTGCTCCTCGGTGAGGCCGATGGACGCGACTTCGGGGTGGCAGTAGGTGGCATTGGGAATGTTCTTGTAGTTCATCCCCTGCGTCTGATGGCCCGAGATGATCTCGGCGAAGACCACACCCTCGCGCTGGCCCTTGTGGGCGAGCATCGGCGGACCGGCCACGTCGCCGATGGCGAAGATGCCCTTGGCGGTGGTCTCCATGCGCTCGCTGATCTCGATGAAGCCGCGCTCGGTGAGTTGCACGCCGGCCTCCTTGAGCCCGATGTCCTCGACGTTGGGCGCGCGGCCGGCGGCCACGAGCACCTTTTCGGCTTCGAGTTGGGTCTTGGTGCCGCCCACGTCCACCGTCATCGACACGGCGTTCTTGCCCACCTTCACGTTGGAGATCTTGGCGCCGGTGAGGATGTCGATGCCGCGCTTCTTGAACGCCCTGGCCACCGCGGTGCCGGCTTCGCCGTCCTCCACGGGCAGGATGCGGGGCAGCACTTCGACGATGCTGACCTTCGTGCCGAAGGCGTTGAACACGTCGGCGAACTCGCAGCCCACCGCGCCCGCGCCCACGACGATCATCGACTTGGGGGCCTTGTCGAGCACCAGCACCTCGTCCGACGAAAGCACCGTGGTCTTGTTGAGCTCGAGGCCGATCTGGGGCAGCCCGCGCACGCGGGAGCCGGTGGAGATCACGACGGCTTTGGAAGCCGTGTGCTTCTCCTCCTTGCCGTCGGCGGTTTTGACGGTCACGGCGTTCTTGCCGGCCAGCCGGCCGGTGCCCTTGATGTAGGTGATCTTGTGCTTCTTGAAAAGGAACTCGACGCCCTTGGAGTTCTGGTTGCTCACCGCCCGCGACCGCTTCATGGCCACGCCGTAGTCCAGCTTCACCTCGCCCACGGCCACGCCGAAGTCTGCGGCGTCGTGCTGGACGCGGTTGGAGATGGCGGCCGCTTCGAGCAGCGCCTTGGCGGGAATGCAGCCCCAGAGGACGCACGTGCCGCCCAGGCCCTCGCGCTCCACGACGGCGGTGTTCAGTCCCAGTTGGGCGCAGCGGATGGCGCCCACGTAACCGGCGGGCCCGCCGCCGAGAAAAATGACATCGAAGGAAGCCATGGTCTTGATCGGGGATTTGGGTTCCAGGTGCGGAGGCTCGCGCCGTCCGCCCGAAACATATCGCCTCGGAGCTGGGCCGGGCTACCGCGGCAAAGGCGGGGCCGGGGGCGGGCGCGGGGCGCTCGCTTGCCGCGCCGGGCGGTCGTGCGTAGGGTAGGTGGGAGGAGGCGCGAGATGGGCTCGGCCATGGCGGGTGGGCGCGGCGTGATGCGGACCGCCGCCCTCGCAGCAGCGCAATTGGTGTTCACCGCGGGCCTGTGCGCGGCGCAGCATGCCGCGCCGGTGGCGCGGCTCACCGGCACGGTCGTGGATTCATCCGGAGTGCCGATCGCCCTGGCGGCGGTTGCCGTGCTGCCGCACCGTGCACTTCGCGCCGTGACCGACGACTCGGGACGCTTCGCGATCGAGGGGGTACCGGTGGGGCGCGTGGAGCTGGCGATCCGCCGGCTTGGCTATGCGCCGGAGACGGTCACGGTGGCCCTGGTCGCGGGCGCGTCCCAACCGGTGCGCCTCACGATGCAGGCATCGGCGTTTGCGCTCGAAGCCGTCACCGTCACGGACTCGGAACCGGATCCGTGGATGCGAATCTTCGAGCGGCGACGGCGGGCCGGACGCGGCTACTTCATCACGCGAAAGGACATCGAGCGATCGCACGCGCAGACCACGATCGACCTCCTCCGGCGAGTTCCGGGGGTGCTCATCGCGACCGGTCGGTGGGGCCCCGTGGTGCTACTGGAGCGTGGCGGGGTGGGCGGCACGCCCTGCAGCCCGCAGGTGTTCGTCCACCTGATGGCGCACGAAGGTCCCGTGGACGACTTCAGCCCCGACGACATCGAGGCGATGGAGATCTATACGGGCATCTCGACCGTGCCCGTGGAACTGCAGACCGCGCGCGCCCATACTTGCGGCGCGATCGTGATCTGGACGCGGGATCCGGATGGGGACACGGTAGGACGGTAGGACAGTCGGACGGTAGGACAGTAGACTGCGTCCCGCGGTCATCCGTCCTACACTCCTACAGGCAGTCTCAGAAGACGAGCATAAGCGGATTCTCCAGCATCCTCCGCAGCGTCTGGAGAAACTTGGCGCCCGTGGCGCCGTCGATCACGCGGTGGTCGCAGCTCATCGTCACGCGGAGGCGCTTGCGGATCACGACCTGCCCGCGCTCGGCGATCGGTTTCTCCTCCACTGCGCCCACGGCGAGTATGCCGGCCTCGGGTGGGTTGATGATGGCCGTGAACTGGTCGATGCCGAACATGCCGAGGTTCGACACGGAGAAGGTCGAGCCGGTGTATTCCGGCGGCGTGAGCTTGCGCTCGCGCGCCCGTTTGGCGAGGTCGCGCGATTCTGCGCCGAGTTGCCGCAGCGACTTCCGGTGGGCGTCGAAGATGACGGGCGTGATCAATCCGTCTTCGATGGCCACGGCCATGCCCAGGTGAACGCGGTTGAAGTACCGGATCTTGTCGCCCATCCAGTACGCGTTGCACTCGGGGTGCAGGCTGAGCGCGGTGGCCACGGCCTTGAGGATGATGTCGTTGAACGAGACCTTGAACTCGTCACCCGTCTGCGCCATGGCGGCGCGCATCTCGGCTACGCGTTCGAGGTCGAACTCCGCGGTGAGGTAGAAAGTGGGCACGGGGCCGAGGGACTCGGCCAACCGGCGGGCGATGGTCTTGCGGATCTGCGTGAGTGGGACGTCGCGGAAGTCGCCTTCGCGCGAGGCGGCGGCGGTGGGAACGCCGGCTCCGGCACCGCCCGTGGCCATGGCGGCATCGATGTCGCGCTTGATGATGCGGCCGGCTGGGCCCGAGCCGCGAATGCCGCTCAGGTCGAGGCCGTTCTCGCGGGCGAGGCGCCGCGCGAGCGGCGACGAGCGGGTGGGCTCACCGTCGCCGGCGGGCGCCGGAATCGTCGAAGGCGCGGCGGGCGCGGGCGCAGCGGCAGGAGGTGGGGCAGCCGTGACGGGTGCTGTCGCCACGCTGGCGGAGGGGGTGGGGGCAGGGGCGGGTTGGGTGGGCGTCGAGGCGCCGGCGACGAGGGCGTCGATGTTCTCGTTGGGAGCGGCGATGACGGCGACGAGCGCGCCGACGGGTTTGGCATCGCCCTCGTTCGCGAGGCGTTTGCGCAGAACGCCGTCGCCGCGGGCCACGAGTTCCATGATGGCCTTATCCGTCTCGACCTCGGCTAGCGGGTCGCCGGTCTTTACGGCGTCGCCCTCGTTCTTCAGCCATTTGACGAGACGTCCCTCCTCCATCGTGGGAGAGAGCGCTTCCATGAAGACTTTCGTTGCCATGACTACACCTGGTGGCGGGCGGGGCCGGGCCGCGGGGCGGTCCGGCGGCCCTCAGTCGAGATACATCACCTTGCGGACGGCGGCGATGGTCTTGGCCGCGTCGGGCTTGGCGGCCTTTTCGAGGTTCTTCGCGTACGGCATGGGGACGTCGGCC
This sequence comes from Gemmatimonadaceae bacterium, assembly GCA_035533015.1. Lineage (NCBI taxonomy): Bacteria > Pseudomonadati > Gemmatimonadota > Gemmatimonadia > Gemmatimonadales > Gemmatimonadaceae > Gemmatimonadaceae bacterium. Next base: position 5,336 of record DATLUQ010000010.1, read on the forward strand.
TGGTGGACGCGGACGACGGGCGCGTCGAGGTAGTCGAAGCAGTCGCGCTGGATGAAGTCCACGACCTGCGCGCCGATGCCGGCGATCTCCCAGCCTTCTTCGAGCACTACGGCGCGATTGGTCTTCTTCACAGATTCATCGATTGCCTGGACGTCCATGGGGCGCACGGTGCGCAGGTCGACCACGTCCACGTGGATGCCGTCCTTGGCGAGCTGGTCGGCCGCCTGCATGGCCACGAGCACCATCTTGCCGTTGGTGATGATCGAGCAGTCCCCGCCTTCGCGCTTGAGGTCGGCCTTGCCGATCGGCACGAGATATTCGCCTTCGGGTACGTCGCCCTTGGTGTTGTAGAGCATCTCTCCTTCCAGGAAGCACACCGGATTGTCGTCGCGGATGGCGCTCTTGAGCAGGCCCTTGGCGTCGTACGGCGTACCGGGGGTGACGACCTTGAGCCCGGGGATGTGAGCGAGCCACGACTCCCAGGCCTGGGAGTGCTGTGCGCCCAGTTGCAGCGCGGCGCCGCTGGGGCCGCGGAAGACGATCGGGATGTTGTATTGGCCGCCCGACATGTACAGGAGCTTCGCCGCCGTATTCACCACCTGATCGAGGGCGAGCAGGGCGAAGTTCCACGTCATGAATTCCACGATCGGACGGAGCCCGACCATGGCCGCGCCGACGCCCAGGCCACCGAACCCGAGTTCGGTGATCGGTGTGTCGACCACGCGCATCTCGCCGAATTCCTCGAGCAGGCCCTTGGAGACCTTGTAGGCGCCGTTGTACACGCCCACTTCCTCGCCGATCAGAAATACGCGGTCGTCGCGCTGCATCTCCTCGCGGAGCGCGTCGTGCAGGGCGTCGCGGTAGGTGATTACCGGCATCGGATCAGGCCTCCGCCATGACGTCGGACGTGGTCTCCACGAGCACGTCCTCGTAGAGCGCCTCGAGCGGCGGCTCGGGGCTGGCGTCCGCGAAGTCCCAGGCGTCCTGGACCACCCCTTTGAGTTCGGCGTCCAACGTGTCGTAGTCGGCGGCGCTGATCTCGCCGGCATCCTGCAGTTGCCGGCGGAAGAGCGCGATGGGATCGCGTTTCTCGGATTCCTCGAGCTCGGCCTTGGTGCGGTAGGTGCCGCTGGCGGCGTCGGACATCGAGTGGCCCACGAAGCGATACGTGTGCACCTCGACGAGTGACGGCGTCTGCTCGCTGCGGGCGCGGTCGACGGCCTCGGTGATCGTGGCGCGCACGGCGAGCACGTCCTGCCCATCCACGCTGGCGTCGGCGATGTTGTACGATCCGCCGCGCTTGTAGAGATCCTTGATGGCCGACGCGCGCTCGATGGCGGTGCCCATGCCGTACTTGTTGTTCTCGATCACGTAGATCACGGGCAGCTTCCAGAGGCCGGCCATGTTGAGCGACTCGTGAAAGGCGCCGCCGTTCGCGGCCGCCTCGCCCATGAAGCAGACGCAGACCTGATCGCCGCCGCGGTACTTGATGGCGAAGCCGACGCCGGTGGCGATGGGGATCTGCCCGCCCACGATGCCGTGGCCGCCCAGGAAGTTCACGCCGCGGTCGAACATGTGCATCGAGCCGCCCTTGCCGTGCACGCAGCCGTCCACGCGACCGAACAACTCGGCCATCACGGCGCGCGGGGTGATGCCGCGCACGAGCGCCTGGCCGTGGTCGCGGTACGTGGTGATGACGTAGTCGTCGGGCCGCAGCGCGGACTGCGTGCCCGCGCTCACGGCTTCCTGTCCGACGTACAGGTGGCAGAAGCCGCCGATCTTGCCCAGGGCGTACGCCTCGGCGGCGCGTTCTTCGAACCGGCGCTGGAGCAGCATGTCGTGCAGCAGCTTCAGGTGCAGCGCGGCATCGGACTTCGAATCGGATTTCTTCTTGGTGGCCATTTCAGTGGGGCGACGAGATCGTCGTGGCAGCGGTCCTGCCACAGAGCACGAAGAGCACACAGAAACTGCAA